>JBOHRM010000117.1:0-2934 GCA_050732715.1 Longimicrobiales bacterium | reverse complement strand
GTCGTAGCCATCGAACGCGCCGGCGCCGCGGAACCGTCGGTCGTAGTCGTGGGGTCGGGCGGGCGACCGGCTCGCGTAGTAGCGGCCCACGCCGGGCGCGACGCCCGCGAGCGTGCGGCTGTGCATGCGTGTCGCCTGGCCGCAGCCGAGGAAGGCGAGCCCGAGCCCGGTCACTCGCCGCTCACCATCAGGTCGGCCGCGCGCAGTGCGTTCGCCGCGATCGTGAGGCTCGGGTTCAGCGCGCCCGATGCGGGCAGGGCGCTGCCATCGATCACACTGAGATTGTCGATGCCACGGAATCGGCACGCGTGATCCAGAGGCGCGGTCCTCGGATCGTCTCCCATGCGCACCGTGCCGAGCGCGTGCGAGAACGTGAGGATCTTGTGGACGTAGAACGCGCGAGCGCCGGCCTCACGAAGCACCTGACGCGCGACACGCGCCAGCGCACGGCGCGCGGCGCGATCGCGCGACGAATAGCGATGGTGGATGATGAGCCGGGGCATGCCGAACGTATCGCGGCGGGCGCCGTCGAGCGCGACGCGGTTGTCACGGCGCGGCTGGTCCTCGGCGATCACGAGCATGCCGGTCATCCGATCGAGCAGCCACGGCACGGCCTGGTGCAGCGGTCGGGGCGTACGGTCGAGCACGATGCCGAGCGGCGGCGCATGCACTTGTTGAATCGACCCGTACTTCCCTTCCGGCTCCGCCGCGCGCGGGTCGCCGAAATAGTAGTCATGGATGCCGATCTCCTTGTGGAACTCGTCGCCGATCGGCGACGACGGGAACACGCCGTAGACGATCGCGTTGCAGTGGCGCATCAGATAACGCCCGACGGCATCGCCTGCGGGGTTGCGCGCTGGCAGCGCGGACGCGAGCAACAGGTGCGCTGAACCGAGCGCCCCCGACGAGACGACGATATGGTCCGCCGTATACACGCGGGGCCGGCGACTCGATCGGCCGATGCACTCGACCGACGTCACGCGGCCGCCCAGCTCGACGAGCCGGACGGCCACGGTGTCGGGCTCGAGGCGAAGGCCTCGCGCGACCAGCGCCGGCAGAACGGTCGTCGCCAGGTCATTCTTCGCGCCGATCGCACACGGAAACGCGTCGCACGTCATGCAGCCGATGCATGCGCGGCGGCCGTTGGTCGCCGCGTGGTTGATCGCGAGAGGCAGCCGGAACGGACGCAGGCCCAGACTCGCCGCGGCGCGGCCGATCCGATCCGATGCGTTCGATATCGCGAGTAGCTCGTGAGGATACGGCTCGCTCCGGCGCGGCTTCGTCGGGTCCCCGTCGGTCGACCATCCGGCCGCCGCGCCGGACGCGCCGGCCACACCGAGAATCCGCTCGGCACGCGCGTAGTACGGCTCGAGCTCGTCGTAGCCGTACGGCCAACGCCCCCCGGAATCACCTGCCAGCGACGGGTTCGGGTCGAAATCACGTTCACGGAGTCGCAGCGAAACGCCGCCGTAATAGACCGACGGGCCGCCAACACAAAACAGTGCACGCTGCTTGCCCCGCCGTTCCCCACGAACCGCGTAGCCGGCCTCCTCGGAGAACGCCGGCGAATAATCGATCACGCCCGATCGCGTCCAATTGTGCGGCCCGCGCTCGAGCCAGCCTCCGCGCTCGAGCATCAATACACGCAGCCCCGCGTGAACGAACACGTGCGCCGCCATGGCGCCGCCGAACCCGCTCCCAATCACGATGACGTCGTATGACTCGCGTGCCATCTTTGGGCTCTGCCTCTCCACCTCTCCGTCTCGCCGCCCTCGATCGCCGTGCCACGTTTCCGTTCAGTCTTCCATGCCGCCTCCGCGGCACCATCGGTCCTGAAACGGGGGGCGGCCGGGAACCCGCAACCCGAAACTCGCAACAGGTTTCAGTCAGCCACCAGGCTCCGTTGCGCGAGCGCTACGGCACACGCATGCCGGCGGCGGACTTGCCCGCAATGGCGAATTCTGGCATTTTTTCGAGGCCACGATCGATACGCCGGCCCTAGCTCTCCCCGCATGGAGTGTATCATGCGACACAGTGCGCGCCAATGGTCAATGAGCACGAAACCGTTCGTAATCGTCGCGTGCGCCGCTGTGCTCGGCGTGCCTCGCGCGGCACCCGCGCAGCAGGCTCCGCCCACGTTCGCGGCCACGGACACGCTGCCTGTCGACCCCAACGTGCGCGTAGGGACTTTGGGCAACGGCCTCGAGTACTACGTGCGTGAAAACGGCCGGCCCGAAAACCGCGCGGAGCTCCAGCTCGTGGTCAACGCCGGCTCGGTACTCGAAACCGAAGACCAGCGCGGTCTCGCGCACTTCGTCGAGCACATGGCGTTCAACGGCACGGAAAACTTCGCGAAGCAGGAGCTGGTCGCCTATCTCGAGTCGATCGGCATGCGTTTCGGGGCGGACCTGAACGCCTACACGTCGTTCGATGAGACCGTCTACATGCTCACCGTGCCGACGGACACCGGTGACTTCCTCGAGCGCGGCATCCTGATCCTCGAGGACTGGGCACACAATCAGGTGTTCGACCCCACCGAAGTCGAGAAAGAGCGTGGCGTGGTCATCGAGGAGTGGCGGCTCGGGCAGGGCGCGGCCGCGCGGATGCGCGACAAGATGTTCCCCGTGCTGCTGAAGGGCTCACGCTACGCCGAGCGCCTGCCGATCGGCGAGCGCGAGGTGCTCGAGAGCTTCGACCCTGCCGAGCTGCGCGCGTACTACGAAGCGTGGTACCGGCCCGACCAGATGGCCGTCATCGCCGTCGGCGATTTCGATGCCGATGAGGTCGAGCGTCTCATCCGCGAGCGGTTCTCGCGCCTCGAGGGCGAGCCCGTCGATCGGCAGCTCTATCCCGTGCCGGACCACGAGCAGACGCTCGTCTCGATCGTGACCGACGCAGAGGCGACGAACTCCTCCGTCACCATCTATCACAAGC
>JBOHRM010000116.1:0-7319 GCA_050732715.1 Longimicrobiales bacterium | reverse complement strand
ACAACGCCGTCCCGACGTTGCCGACCATATGCTCGCGAAGCGGCGTGACCACGGGGCGGTGACGCTCGATGATCCGCGCATACGATGCAGACCCGCCCAGCCGCTCCTGGACGCGCCGCGCAAGCGGCGCGAGCTGCGCCACCAGGCCCACGCCATCCGCGCCCGGAGCCATGCGGGCGACCACGTTCGCCCCGTCGACCTCGCCGGCCGTGGCCTGCGCGGCGCGGATCGGCAGCGGCATCCAGAACGCGACCCGCTCATCGGGGAACCGGAACTCGGGGCGCAGGACTCCGATCACCGTCCGCGTATCGCGCGCGAGGTAGTAGCTCCGGCCGACCACGTCCGGATCGGAGCCGAACCAGTCCTGCCAGAGCCAGTGGCTGATGACGACCACGCCATCGTCGTCCTCCTCCGTCGGCAACCGCCCGAGGAACGGCCGCACGCCGAGCGTGGTGAAGAACGACGCCGTCGCCCGCGTGAAAAACAGCTGTTCGACCTGTCCGTCGACCCGCGTCGTGGACGAGCCCGTGCCGTACAGCCCCAGATCCTGGAGTGCCGGCGCGCGCTCGTGGTACTCGAAGTACAGCTCGTCCGACACACCGAACTCTCCGGGAAGCTCCGACCCGGGCGCGGTCCCGCCGATGTGGACCAGCCGGTTGGCGTTCGGAAACGGCAACGGCTCCAGCAGCACGACCTTCGCCACACTGAAGATCGCCGTATTCGCGCCGATCGCGAGCGCGAGCGTCACGACAACGACCACGGTGAACATCGGCGCACGCGCCAGACCGCGCGCGGCGTGCTTGAAGTCCCTCGCCCAGCTCTCCAACATGTCGCTCATCTGCCACCTCCTCGCGCGGAGCCGCGCGTTCGGTTCGATCCATGTGGGATTCAGCCGCTCGCTGAATGCAGCCACGAGCGTGTCGCCCAACGTCGAGATCACGCACCACAGCGCGGCACCGCGGCCACGGGCTCGCGCCTGGTCGTAGTCGGCGAACACCACCTCGCGCATGCCCGACGCGAACTCCGCCCGGAACGCGCGCGGGAACGCCCGTGGCAGCAACGCCAGCAGCGCTTTCATGCGCACTACGCCATCCCGAGCCGCTGCTCCGCCAGCGCCGTGGCGCTCCGCAGCCTCACCGTCTCGACCTCGAGCGCCTTCCGGCCCGGCGGCCTGAGGCCGTAGTACCGCCGCTCGAGACCGGGATGCGGCTCATCACGCTGGCGCTCGACCTCCTCGACGTACCCCCGGCTCATCATCCTCGCCAGCACCCGGTACAGCGATCCCGCCCGCGGCTTCAGCGCGCCTCCAGATTCCGCGACCACCGCCTCCTTCAGCGCATAGCCGTAGAGCGCGCCGCCTGCGAGCGCGAGAAGCACGTGATACTCGAGATTGCTGAGCGTGTCTTGTCCGCCGTTGCGCATGCGTCGGTTCAGTTGGGTCAAATGTGTGGACCACGCGTTCGGTATATATGCCGCAAGGGTAATTGGCCCCGGCGCGAAGCGCAAGAGATTGAGCTGCCCGGACTCGTGTAAGGTTGTTCATCGCGCTACGATCTCAGTGCTCACTGTCGGTTCCACGGACGTTGTGGCTCTGATATAGGCGCTTTTCGCCGATCTGTCAAGTACTTTGCAGTACGAAGTACTGGACAACCTTTTCCGGGGGTGGCGGCATCGGTAGGAGTGCGCGATGCGCAGGCGCGTCGCGCAATTGGGTGAGTGTCACCGGTATCAAGAGATCGGAGGAGAACATGCGCCGGAGCTGTTGCCGCGCCCTTGTGGCCTTGGGCGTGGTCGTCGCCGTGGCGGGCGCCGCTTGTCGGTCGGGCGAACGCGCGGTGGAGGCCGGGCTGGATTCGCCCGACCGCCGACTCGAGATCGCATTCGATACGGTCTACGCGGTGGGCGCGCTCGAGGGCGAGTCGTGGGAGACGTTTGGTTCGATCGCGCAGGCCGCGTTCGATTCGGCGGGCAACCTCTACGTTTTCGATCAGCAGAACAGCCGGATCGTGGTGGTCGGACCGGGCGGCGGCTTCGTGCGCGAGATCGGCAAGAGCGGCGGCGGCCCGGGTGAGCTCAACAGGCCGACCGCGATGGCGGTCGCGCGGGATGGCAGCGTAGCGATCAACGATCTCGGGGCTCAGGGCGTGACGTTGTTCGACGCGGGCGGCATGTTCATCGAGACCGTCCGTCTGATCGACAATGAACACGGGATGCCGGGCGCGACGCTGGCGATGCACCCGACTGAGCACGCGCTGATCACCGCGGGCAGTGGACCGAGCTTCCGCGCCGGCGGCCGGGGCGGTGCGCCGGGCACGGGCGGCCCAGGTGGAAGGGCCGAACGAGCGGCTCGCGGTGGTCGGGGCGGCGCTGGCTTCCCGGCGTTCGAGGAGCCCACGTCGGTACCGATCCGGAAGATACGGCTCGCGGACGGCAAGGAAGTCGTGTTGCACGAGGCGTGGCGCGCGCCGCGGCCGAGCCCGCGTGAAGAGGACCGCATTCAGCGCAGGAGCGGCGGTGCCGTGATGGTGTTTCAAATGGCGCCCGAGGTCGCGTTTCTGCCCGCCGTGCACTTCGGCGTGCTGCTGGACGGCCGGTCCGTCGTTGTCGACTCGACGACGTACACGATCGACGTACTCGGCCTTTCCGGCGCCATCGAGACCACACTCGAGCGGCCGATCGATCCGGTGGCCGTAACTGATGAGATTCGCGAAAAGGAAAAGGCGTGGCGGCTGGCTGAGCTCGAGGCCGGCGACGCGAGCGCCGGAGGCCCACCGCTGCCCCCCGGCGTGCCCAGCGGTCTCGCCGATGAAATGCGGAGGGTGCGGCGAAATCAGCTCGAGTCGCTGCTGTTCGCCGACCCCGTTCCTGTGATCAGGGACATCGGCGTCGAATGGAGCGGCCGCATCTGGGTCGAACGTTCGCCGGCCGAGGCCGGAGAGCCGGGACCGATCGACGTCATCGATACCGAGGGCCGCTACTTCGGCACGATCCCGCCGGAGGGGCCGCGTATGCCCTCCGCGTTCGGGCCCGACGGCCTCATCGCGTACATCGAGAAGGACGAGCTGGACGTGCCCTCGGTGCGCGTCATGCGGATCGCAGCGGATGACACCAAGGACCACGAATAACGGGTAGGCGCGAGCAGCCCCCCGTCGCGCGGCGCAGCCCCCCTCACCCCGACCCTCTCCTGCGAAGGGAAAGGGGGTGAGCTCGAGGTGTGGCGCTTCAGCTCGTCGGGTCGCGAAACGGCGGGACGAACTCGATCGGCAAGTAATCGCTACGGGTCACGGGCGCGCTGGCGGCGCCAATTGTTCCGTCACGTCCAGGCGGGTCACGTGCAGGTTGACGCCGTTGCCGATGCGGAACCCGAAGCGGCCGGCGAGTTCGAGGCCGCTGCGCGGCAGTCGAGCGATCTCGGCGTCGTTCGCGGCGAAGCTCACGTTGGCGGAATCGACCTCGATCCGCATAGTGATGCGCTGCGTGCCTTCGCCCGGGTGGGGGCCGACGGCATCGATCGGCGTCCACTCCGAGAGGAGCGTGGTCGACTCGCCTTGCCGTTGCAGGACGGCCGCCGACCCATCCCTCCGCAGTTGCAGTGCAACGTAGCGTGCGTCGGCGCCGCCGAGTTGATCGCCTCCGATGAATAGGCCGAAGCCCTCGTGCGAAGACTCGGGGAAGAGGAAAAGCTCGGTGGTGAGCGTGAATCGATCCTCGAGCAGGCGGCGCGGGTCGAAGATCAGCGAGGCCGGTCCGGTCGTGATATGCCAGCCGGGCGGCATCATCGTGAACGCCACGGTATCCGCGACCTGGCCGGACGAATCCGGCACGACCTGCCAGTGCGGCGGCGCCTGCGACTGCGCGGCGGTAGTTGTGGTTGCCGCGAGGATGAGTGCTGAAGCGAGGCTGGCGGCACGGGGTCGGTCCATGCCGCACCGGCGCCCGGGTGATGGAAGGCGAGCCTCGAAGCCGAACGTGCTCATGCGCGGACCTGCCCGGGCCGCACGCCGCCGTATCGCTGTGTCGCGTAACCGACGATGATGCCGAGTATGCTGCCGGGCAGCATGATCTCGAGATAGTATTGGCCTTGCATGGCGGCGACGAGATAGGCGAGGGCTGCTCCGACGACCAGTCCTACCGCGATGCCCACGGGCAGCGAGTCCACCTTTCTCGCGACGACGCCGACGATCAGGCCCACGAGGATCCCCTTGAATGTCGAACCGACGACGATGCCGACGATCTCCGGCGCCATCTCGGGCGCCGAGATCAACGCCGACAGCCCATCGAAGATGCCGAGGATTCCGCCGATCATCATGCCGAACAGTGGTTTTTTCATGACGTTGACTCCGTTGAAGTGGGACGGACTACGTTCCCGACTCTCCATTACGCGTCCTGCTGACCGCCCTTTAATTGCCTTAGTCGTGCCTGCCGCGTTCGCGGCACACACACGGGAACATCACCCGCCGCGTCATGCGACCTTTGTCGACTTCCCGGTGGGCGACGCGTTCTGCCGATTCCTATCGCGCCGTGCCGAACCACGCGAACAGGATGCGCATCACCAGATACGAGAGCACGAGCAGGATCGGCGTTCGATAGGTCGTGAGTGTCCGCTCGAGGCGATCGAGGGGCGTTTCGCGGTAGGCCCGCACGGGCCGTCTTGCGCGAATGCGCATGATCTCGTCGGCAAGCTCGGCGGCGTTCGCGTATCGCGTGTCGGCGGTACGAGCCATCGCCCTGGCGCACACGGCACGCAAACGTTTGGGCAACGCACGCCGTCGCTGCAGATCGGCGAGCGTGGTGCCATCGAGCGGCGGCGGCCGGCCGACGAGCATCTGGAACAGGATGGCGCCGAGCGCGTGCACGTCGGCGCGCACGTCCACGGGTTCGCCACGAGCCTGTTCGGGCGCCATGAAGCCCGGCGTGCCCAAGACGGTCCCCGAGAGTGTTCGGCCGCCTGCCGCACCGATCGCGTATGGCGAAGACATCGCAGAATCGACACCGCTCAACAATTTCGCGACGCCCCAGTCCACCAGCAGCACTTCGCCGAACGCACCGACCATCACGTTGTCGGGCTTCAGGTCTCGGTGCATGACGCCGTGCTCGTGCGCGAACGCGACGGCCTCACAGATGCGCTCGAAGATGCCGAGCCGACGGTCGAGGTCGGGAGTCCGCTCGAGGTGGCGGGTCAGCGTCTCGCCGCGTACCCGCTTCATCACGTAATACAGTCGGCCATCCGGCAACCGGCCGACGTCGTGCACGGGTACAATGCCGGGGTGCTCGAGCCGGGCGAGGATGCGAGCTTCAGTGCGCAGGCGCTCGGCCAACGTGTCGTCGGCGTCCGCTCGGATGACCTTGATGGCGACCTCGCGATCCAGCGCTTCGTCGTACGCCGCGTATACGGCGCCCATGCCTCCCTCACCGAGCGACGCCTGCAACGTATAGCGGTCTCCTGGCAGGTCGGGCATCGCCGCGACGTCGACGAGCCGCCGCAGTGCGGTGTTCGAGAGGCGCGTCATCCGTGCCCTGCCGGCGTCGAGATGTCGATTCCCAGCAGCTCGCGGACGTCGACACGATACTCCGCTTCGCTCTCCGATGCGGCGCGAAGCTCGTCGAGCACGAGCTCACGGAAGCGACGGCGAGCGGCGTGCAGGTAGTTCGTCACCTGCGTCGTCGGGATGTCGAGCTCGACCGCTAGGTCCGCGTAGGTGCGCGCGCCCGGCTCGGCCACGTCGTATCGCTCGAAGACACGGTAGACGATTTCGCGGCCGCGCGCTCGGAGCTCGGCCTCGAATCGTCCCAACACGCGTGCAAACAGCGCGCGCAGGAACTCCTGGCGGAACAGCGAATCGGCATCGGGCTCCGGGCTCGCGCGGTCGAGCATGCCCTCCGCGGCCGCGAAATCGAGTGGAACGTGCACGAGACGGCCGCCGCGCTTGTGCGCGTGCCCCGATTTCCGCTGCTTCTGTACGAAGCGATCGAGGCAGACGCGCAGAAACGTGCGGAACCGCGCGCGCACCGGATCGTAGCCGGTGAAGAACTCCTTCTCCCACGCCGCGGCTAGAAACGCCTGCGTCATGTCTTCGCCGTCTTCGGCATCGAGATGCCAACGCAAGCGGAGATACGCATAGATCGGTTGCCAGTACGACTGTACCAGCAGATCGAATGCGGCCCGCCGCTCGGCTTCATCGCTGCGACGCAGCTGCTCGATCACCGAGCAACGCGTCGCCGGAAACGGTGCGAGAATCATTGAAAGAGACTGCGGTATGAGCTCACGCTACACTAGCCGTCCGAGCGCGCGTCCGTCAAGTGACCCGCCGCCCTACCGCCTACCGCCGGCAACCTCGCCGGACTACGGGCCTACTTGGCCGCCGGATCCGGCTGCATCACGCCGAACGTGTTGCTCTCGGTATCGAGGAAGTAGGCGACCCAGCCGACGCCGGGGACGGCCATCTTCTGAACCACGGTCGTGCCGCCCGCCGCCTCGACCGCGCGGACGGTCTCGTCCACAGACTGCACGGACACCACGTTGACCGGACCTTGGCCGGGCGCCTGCCGCAGCATCACCGCCCCGTCGATACCGGGCTGCTCACCCGGTCCCGTCGTCGCCATCCAGTACTCGACCGGACCGTCCCACTGCTGGAACTGCCAGCCGAGCACTTGCTCGTAGAAACGTCGTGCGCGGGTTGTGTCGTCGGCCGGCACCTCGAAGTGAATCACGCGTGACATCGTGCCTCCTGGTAAAGGTTCACCCTTCCTTTACGCATTTGAACGGAGGCCTTTTGAGGGGGCGGCGGTTCGGGGCGACGTGGGCAACGGATCGACTGGCCGTCCGCTAACGCGAACCGGTGGCCGGCGTGTCGATGCTCGCGCAGTAGCGTGTGAGCGCTGTGCCGAGCCGGCGCGGCACCACGACTCGGAGACGATGGCTTACCGGGCCGCCGGCGCCAGGAGCGGCACTGCGAGCCTACGATGCTTGCGGAAGACGCGGAAGCGGGTCATAGGCCGCGCATCACCTCCTCCGCGGCGAGTGTGGCGCCCATCAGTACGGGCCGTCTACCTGCCCAGCGAGCGTCGAGGAACGCCGCGATCTCGGCGCGCGTTCGGTCGGGTGGCCAATCGAGCAGTTCGGCGATGAGGTGGGCAGCAGGCGCGGTGCAGTCGGCGCCGTCGCACGGGCCGGCGCCGATGTGTGCGTGTCGTCTCAGGTCCTCGAGCGTGCGACAGCCCTCGACCTCGACGGCGTATCGGATTTCGGCGGCGGTCACGCCTTCGGCGCGGCAGACCGGCGCGAGCTCGTCCGGTCCGGCGCCGTCGAACACATCGTG
>JBOHRM010000115.1:0-9215 GCA_050732715.1 Longimicrobiales bacterium | reverse complement strand
GCACCCTGCTCGAGGCGTGGGCGAGTCACAAGAGCTTTCGGCCGAAGGCCGATCGCCGCCCTGGCCCGCGAGCGAAGGGCCGCAATCCCAGTCGCAATTTCCGGGGCGAGCAACGACGCAACGACACCCATGAATCGCGCACCGATCCGGATGCTCGGCTGGCGAAAAAGAGTAAGGGGGAACAGTCGAAGCTGGCCTACCAGGCCAACGTGCTGATGGAAAACCGTAACGGCCTCATCGTCGACACCGAAGTCATGATCGCGACCGGGACCGCGGAACGTGAGAGCGCTCTGCGTATGGCGGACCGCCTGCCGCCTCGCAAACGCCCGCGGACTCTCGGGGCCGATAAAGGTTACGATACGCGAGACTTCGTAAGGGAAGTGCGTGCTCGCAATATCACGCCCCACGTCGCACAAAACGATCAGGGCCGGCGCAGCGCCATCGACGCACGCACTACGCGACATGCCGGCTATGAGATCAGCCAACGCAAGCGCAAACTCGTTGAGCAGAGCTTCGGCTGGAACAAGACCGTCGGCCTGATGCGGAAGCTTCGGCACCGCGGCGCAGCCCTCGTGGGCTGGATGTTCACGTTCACAAATGCCGTTTACAACCTGGTAAGGATGCGAACGCTGCTGGGAGCAGTGTCGCCATGAACCACGTTCGCGAGCCCGGAGACCGGCTCGCAGGCCCCAATTGGGCACTGGAGCCCTGTCGCAAGGCCTGAATCCAGTCAATTCAGAGGAGAATGGCACTCGTGATCACCGGTTTTTCCGCATCCTGCTAGAGCACCGACTCGCATCCTGGCGCGCATCTACCCCGGTCATGGCGAGCCGGGCGGCCCCGAGCTCTTCGGGATTCAGGCGAGCTATCTCGAGGCGTTCCGTGATGAAGTCCGTAGTCTCGCGGCTGGCCGCCCACGCCTTACGGAAGACCAGGCGGGGAACTTCAACGACGAATGATCGAGGTCTCGGGACATGACCGCGTCGCTCGCTGGATTCTCGAGGGAGCGAACCCCGTAGCCAGCGAACTGGCCGCCACAGCCAATCGTTGATCGTGGCATCGTATTTCACCGCAGCCGCCAGCGTGGGTTCCGGCGGATCGGCCTTCGATACGCATGTGCCGCGATCCGCGGCAATTGACGATAGCCCGAAAGAGGTCGTCGCGGGCCTACTCGATCAGTTTGGCTGGGACCTCGACGAGAAAGGAAGAGAATGAGGATCGGAATCCTGGGTGCCGGCCGCATGACTAGAGCGCTCTCTGGCCATTGGGTCCGCGCCGGTCACGAAGTGATGATCGCGGGGCGCTCCCCGGAGAAGGCCGCGCGGCTCCCCAGCGAGCTCGGCGCGCGCACCGGCACACTGGCCGAGGCCGCCGCGTTCGGTGAAATCGTGCTGCTCGCCGTGCGCTACGAAGGCGTAGACTCCACGTTGGTAGGCGCGGGTGCCGCCAACGCGAAGCTGGCCGACAAGGTCCTGATCGACTGCAACAACCCGGTCGAGGTGCAGCGCTTCACGCTCGTGCGCTCCGACGAGGGCTCGCTTGCGCAGCACATTGCGGCGGTCAGCGGGGCGCGCGTCGTCAAGGCCTTCAACCTCGCGCACTTCAGCGTGTGGCGCGATGGCCCGCGCTACGGCGGCCGGCCGCTGACTGTTCCGATCGCCGGTGACGAGCAGGCGAAGCCGATCGCGGCCGAGCTCGTCGAGGCGGTAGGCGGTACGGCGTTGGACGCGGGCGGCCTAGAGCACGCCGCATACCTCGAGGCGATGGGCGCCGTCGTGATCCGTGCGCTCTTCGGCGGCGCGGATCCCACCACGACCTTCCAGCTCGCCGTGGCCGATGGCATCAGAGTTGGAACGGGATGAGCGGATGAAGCTTGTAGTGATCGGAGCAGAGTGAACATCCATCGATATCGACAGCTGAGCGCGATCCAGCGGGTATGAGGGCACTTCGCGGTACCTACTTGCCGCAGGGTACGCACGGGTTGAGAGTCAGGTGCAACGCTTCGGCTCGCTTCCCGAGTGGGAGCAGTGGGAGCGGCCTCATCGGAGGACCTGAACCAAGACCACACACGAACCAGGAAGGAGCGCTCATGACCGTCGTGACGACGATCGATGTCTACGACATGCCTAGCTCCGAGTACCGGGCGGTGATGGATCGGTTGGGTGTCGAGCTGCGACCGGAGCCCGGCATCTACCTGCACATCACCGCGCAGACCGATTTCGGCTATCGCGTCATCGAGATCTGGGACAGCGAGGCAGGCTTCCAGGAGTTCGCCCAGCGGCGCCTGCTGCCGGCCCTTGAAGACCTGGGCATCGATCGCAAGACGGAGATCACCATCAAGCCGCTGCACAACTTGTTTGCGCCCCGCTTGGCGGAGCTATCGGGGCTCGTGGAGGGGCTTCCGGGCGCGCCCAGGACGTGAGACAAGACGACGATGGCTGATCAAGAGACAACGAAAGAAGCGAGCTTATGGCACAGACAATACCAGAGACAATGCAGGCCGCCGCCATCAACCGCTTCGGCGGGATCGACGAGATCAAGTTGCAAACGGTCCCCGTGCCCGAGGTCGGCTCCTACGAGGTTTTGATCCGGGTCGAATCCATTGGCGTTGGCGTGTGGGACCCGTGGGAGCGCGAAGGACGCTTCCGCGAGTTCTTCCGCAACAGGTACGGCGTCGAACCGACGTTCCCTTACGTGATCGGCTTCGATGGCGCGGGCACGGTCGCCGCCGTGGGCGAGGCTGTCACGCGCTTCGAGGAGGGCGACCGCGTGTATGCCGATCGCCACCTGAATCCCAAGGGCGGGTTCTACGCCCAGTATGCTGTCGTAGACGCCGACCACGTCTTTCCCATCCCCGACAACCTGACCGTCGAGCAGGCAGGCGCCATGCCGGTGGACGCGATCACCGCGCTGCTGGGCCTCGATGACACGCTCGGCCTTGCCGAGGGCGAGTCGGTCCTGATCTTCGGCGCCGGCGGCGGCCTCGGGCACTTGGCGATACAACTGGCGAAACGCATGGGCGCCCGCGTGTTCGCGGTCGCCTCGGGCGAGGACGGGGTGGCGCTGGCTGAGCGCCTGGGCGCTGACGCCGCGGTGAACGGGCGCGCGCACGACGTGGTTGCGGCGGCCCGCGAGTTCGTGCCCGATGGCCTCGATGCGGCGCTTCTAACCGCGGGCGGTGAGGCGGCCGAGCGCGCACTGGAAACGCTACGCGACGGCGGACGAGTCGCCTATCCGCGTGGCGTCCGGCCGAAACCCGAAGCCCGGCCCGGCGTGCCGGTCAAAGAATACGTCGGCGACGATGCCGGTCCCCAGGCGTTCGAGAAGCTCAACCGGTTGATCGCGTCGGGCCCGTTCGAGGTGCACGTCGCTTGCACGTTTCCACTCGACCAGGCCGCCGAAGCGCACCGCGCCCTCGACGAGCACTACCTTGGCAAGCTCGCCTTGCGGCCGCGTGCACCATAAGCCTAGTACCTCGTTGCGGAAGTCCGCGTTAGCACCGAGAGACCCGATGCGCCGCCCTGACAAGGAACGACGACGAAGGAATAGCAGCGCTATTTCGAGGAGGAGCGACGCAGAGCGCGGCGCGTGAGCGTCGCGCGGTCAGGGCGGATGCAGCGGGTCTCGAATGCAGCGGAATTCTGCAACGAGGTACTAGTCTGGTTCATCTGGGTCGGCCACACGATCTACAACGAGCGCTTCGTTTGAGTATCACTCGGAATCCGCTGGCGGCATCACAAGGCGAGCTTCAGTCGGATCGGCAAAGGCGTTTGCTGCTCGAAGCATCGCGAGAGCGACTTCCATCGCCTGGAAGTCGACTCTTGAAACAAACTCGTGTGCGCGATCGAGCATGCGGAGGTAGGCGCCGGCTCGCCCCTGACGCGTGAGCGATCGCAGCGCGAGCAGGTAGTCCTCCCTATACACGGTGGGGATGATGATCCGGTGTTGGCCCGCGGAGATGAGTTCCGCATTCGTCATCGCGCGCGCAATTCTGCCATTGCCGTCCATGAACGGATGCACCTCCGACACGAGGAACATCATGAACGCCGCGCGCGCGAACGGGCCACGAAGGGAACGAAAAATCTCGAACCCTTTGCGGAGCGTACCGGTCACGAGGTCGGGGGCTACGAATGCCGTGTTACCGGCGTAGTTCGGCTCAACCTTCAGCTCTCCCGGGTTCTTGTCGGGTCGGGCAGCCATGATCACATGGTGACGGCGACGGAGGATACCCAGGAAATCGTCGAAATCGTTGCGTGGATCGGCTATGCTGGCGCTCATCTCGTCCCGGCTCGACACGATTCGAAACGTGCCAATCACATCGTGCGCATCCGCGGGCCGTCGCTCCGGAATACGGCCCTCGAAGACGATCTCCAAGGCCTCGTCGACACCAAACTCCGTCCCCTCGATGTAATTCGAGAAATAGGCGTCGATGAAAGCGGCATTTTCGAACGCCTTCGACCCGGGCAGGGCCGGTCGCGCCGTTTCCGGCCAGTTCACCAGCGCCGTATGCAGAGTCTGAAAGCGTTCGAGCCGATCGGGGTCGTACGGTTCGCCCATGCGCCGGGCCAGCGCGGCGGGTGAGCTCAGGCGCCCGGACCGGCTCCCGAGGATCGTTCCGATGATGTCGTCGAGCACACGAAGCTCCCGCCCTGCCCCGAGCGCCGGGGCGACGACGCGAGCCTCATCCCTCAGCGCATTCGCCTCGCTCTCACCAGAAACACGAATGATACGCTCGATACGCCGCTCGATCTCTTCCCGCGGTAGGCCGCGAGTGCCAGCGGCCGACGCACGTGACGGCCGAAGGCACTCGAGAAAGGCGCGGGCGCGCGACGCGAGCCACAAGCCGCCCATGAAGCGCGCGTCGGCGTCGAGCGGGCCAGGACCCTTCATCTGGCGCACCGTGAGACCGGGAAGCTTCACGATACGATCGTACGCGCCAACGACGTTGATCGTCCCCTCGGGCGAGGGTTTGCCTTCAACGGCAGTGCGGTAGCCGACGACCGTATCCGGAAACAGCAGACCCACGACCTCCCAAAGGTTGCGACGGATGATCGCGGCCGGATCGCCCGTGACGTCCGTCGTGTAGAGACGCGGTCCGATCTTGCGCGCACGGCCACGTTTGACCTCACGGGAGACCCGCAGCTTGATCTCATCCGTGCTCAGGAAAACGGGCGGGAACACCTCGTTTGCCAATAACCCCTCACGAGGCGCGAAGAATGATACATTCGTGCCGACAATTTAGTAGAGAGGATACTTTTGTGGCAATAGCGGAGGCGTCGGTGACGTCGGTGAGCGTGGCGCGCGATGTCCAGGTCCTGGATGTCACTGTCGACGGCGCCCTGGCCCACGCCTCGGTCGTCCTGACGAGCGAGGCCGCGCGGTTCGAGAGCACCTACACCCCGACGCGTCGCGACGGGCGATGGTACCTGCTCCAGGATGCTACCGTCTTCACTCCTGGGCAGTAGGTCTGCACCAGACGTTGCCAACGCGTACACCTCGGTCGGTGGCGGGAAGCCCGGCCGTTGAATCTCTGGCACATCGTGCATCTTACCGACGGCCCGTACCGGCTGACCGAGGTTTTCGCCGTATTGCCGCTAATCCCTCGCTGCCGGAATTCGTCGATCTACGTTCGCGACGTCCTCGGCATCTCCATCAACCGCCGAACGTGACGGCGTTCGATAGGTGAGCCGCCAATGTCACCCGCCGTTATGCAAGAGACTTTAGAGGCCGAGTACCCGAAAAGCACAAGCATGTCGCCCTCGCCATAGGAGATGTTACGGGATCCGCCGAGCGGCGTGGCTACTTCTGGGTACCTACTGCACCCTACAGTGCCTACTTGTGACAAGGTCCGCAACGGTCGAGAATCGTTCGCGTAAGGATGCCGTTGTGGTGAGCTCGTCGCACGCAGAGCAAGATCGACGATTCGTGAGACGTGTTACCGTGCCGTGACGAAGGATATCCTTGCTCAACGCATCCGCAGCGTTCTACAGTGAGAATTCCGCGACCTCGAGTGTTCTTACCACGGCCCGAACCGCGAGCGGCTGGATCAGACGATGAACGGGAGGGAATGCCAATGACGACGTTGACGGTCAAGAACGCGGACGTCCACGGCCAGGTGATCGACGTCACCTCGGCGACCCGGCGGCCGGCCGTGCTCATGGTGGTGGCGAACCCGGGCGTCAACGCTGCCCACGGGTGGCCCGTTGGCTTCTGGGCCGCAGAGCTGTTCCATCCGTACTATGAGTTCAAGAAGCGGCGCTACGATGTCACGATCGCGTCTCCGGAGGGTGGTGCACTGAAGCTCGACCAGCTCAGCGATCCTCGCGACGCGTCGCGCTGGAGCGCGGAAGACATTCTCTCGCTCGGCGCGCTGAACAGCCCGGATGTGCTGGCGCTGATCGAGAGCACCCCGGCCCTACGCGTTCTGGAATTCGATCGTTACGATGCCTTGGTGCTCGTCGGTGGTCAGGGTCCCATGTTTCAGTTCCGCGATCACGACGACGTCAAGCGGGCCGTGCGTGCGTTCTTCGACGCCGAGAAGCCTGTGGTCGCGATGTGCCACGGTCTGGCCGGGTTGCTCGATGTGAAGCTCAGCGATGGCAGCTACCTTGTCGACGGCCGCACGGTGACCGGCTTCGCCAACGTCGAGGAGGACTTCGTCGACGAGGCGGCCGGCGTCACGGTCATGCCCTACCGGATCGAAGACGAGTTGCGCGTCCGCGGCGCCAACTACATCCAGGCCGGTCTGTTCAAGGCGTTTGCGGTGCGCGACCACAACCTGATCACCGGCCAGCAGCAGTACTCGGGAGAGCAGGTGGCCGATCTGGTGATCGCGGCGCTGGGCGACTGACCAAAAGGTTCGGGTTCCGCGTTCCGGGTGGCGGCACCGGCCGATGCTGCCGACGATCGACCTCCGCGCTCGCCGGTCCTGAATCGTTGGAAGGGTAGGGCGCATCGGGACGCTCGTTGGTGCGGCGTTCGTTCTTGTAGAGTGCGGCCACTCCTACGACGACCAGGGCGTGGTATCGCGGCGGCTCAGCCGAGCCGGGAGCGCAACCGCGCACCCCAGCGGCGGCTCATCTGCAGCGGCTCGGGCAAGCCGCGCAGGTACACTCGGTAGCTGAAGTGCGACCACTCCTCCACCCGCTCAACGAACTCGAGGTTCACTATGGTCGAGCGATGGATGCGAACGAATTCGCGCTCAGGCAGCCGGTCCCCCCACTCGCGGAGCGACTTGCGCGCGCGAGCCTTGCCGTCCGCCAGATGCAGGACCGAGTTGTCGCCGGCGGCGCGGATGGCGGCGATCTCCCGCAGGCGAAGGAAGACCATGCGCTCGTCCAACCGGAGGAACAGCCGGTCCTCATACGTCAGCACCTGGGCCGCCGTCGATTCAGCCGCTGCGGGGCCCCTCATGCGGGCGAGCGTGGTCGCGAGACGTTGCGGTGCGACCGGCTTGAGGAGGTAGTCGAGTGCGTTCACCTCGAAAGCGCGGATGGCGTAGCGGTCGAATGCAGTGACGAACACGACGGTGACCGTGCGATCGAGCAGCGGCAGCAGATCGAAGCCCGATTCGCCGGCGAGGTGGATGTCGAGGAAGACCACGTCGGGATCGTGCAGCTGCGCCAGCGTAGCCGCCTCCTGCACCGTCGCCGCTTCGCCCACGACCTGGAACTCGTGGCCGTGGCCCTCTTCAAGCAGCTCTTTGAGCTCGCTGCGGGCGAGCCGTTCGTTATCGACGACGAGCACCGTGTACATCTCACGTTCGCGGCAACGGCAGCTCGATCCGAGCGAGCACGCCGCCACCCACCTCCGTCAGTGTAAACCGGTGTTGGCCGGGTAAGAGTGCGTCCAGGCGAGCCCGCACGTTCGTGAGGCCGATGCCGGAACCGGCGGTCGGGCCGTTGTCCGAAGTCACAAACGCGCCGCCGTGACCGTCCAACGGTGCGCCCCGAAGCGTCCCCGAGTTCCAGACTTCGAGCACGAGGCGATCGGCTTCCGTCCGCGCGCCCAGGCGCACGTGAAGCGGATGCCCCGGCTGCCCGCCCTCGCCGTGCCGCAGGGCGTTCTCGACCAGCGGGTGCAGGAGGAACGCGGGCACCGGGGCGTCGGCGACGGCGCGATCGATCTCGAACTCGACTACCAGACGATCCTCGAAGCGGACCTTCTCGATGGCGAGGTAACTCTCGATCACTTCGAGCTCTTCGGTCAGCGTCGTCCGCTCGAGAGGGCGATGCACCAGGGCGTAGCGCAGGAACTCCGCCAGCTCCGTCACCATGCGGCGGGCGCGGGCGCGGTCCTCACCGATCATCGCCCGAAGCGAGGTAAGGGCGTTGAAGAGGAAGTGCGGGTTCAGCTGGTACGCCAGCATCTGGAGCTTCGCCTCCTGGACCAGGAGTTGGGACGCTTGAGACGCCTGCCAGAGAACCATGCCGAACCATACGCCGGTCCACGCCATGAGCGCGAAGGTGAACGCCAGCACCGATCGCGTCGCGCTCGGCCAAAGCAGGAACGGCTCGCCCGCTGGCACCAGTTCGAACCACAGCACGAGCGCGCGATACACCAGGAAGAAACCCGTGCCCATCACGGCGCATCCGAAGACCGCCACGAGCGCGACCACAAACCAGGGCGGCCGGCGTGCGAGGAGGCGGCCATAAACCACGCCCAGCGCCGCGCTAGCCGCGATGCCCGGCGGGATGTAGAGCATCTCGGTCGCGAGGAGCCCGAGGTAGCCTAGGTGCTCGAGGTACTCGCCGGGTGCGAGCGCCGGCAGATAGCTGAGATAGTGCACCAAAGCGTATACGAGCCACCCGCCGAGCTGGGCAAGCCAGTAGGCGCGTCGCACGCCGATCGGCCGACGCGTCTGCCGCTCCGCACCGAGATACCCCGGCTGGTGGGAGGCAAGGTCAACCAAGTCTTTCACGAAACCTCCCGCAGTGCGCGGCCCGACACGTAATCGTACGCCTTCTCCGGGCCGGGCACGATAGGTCAGGGATGAGCGGTTCCGCACGACGCTGAGCGGCGTCTCCCGGCGACGAACGGCCGTTCCCATCGGCGTCCGCCGCCAGCTGCTCGTCCGCGGCAGGCGTTGTTTGATCGGCCGTCCCGTCCGACACACGCGGCGGTCTCCCAGTCAGGATCATAGGGGTGCTCGTCGCTGGGGGATGCCGCTCAGCGTCGTGGCAAGCCGCCCAGCCACGACTTGCTGGTGACCCTAC
>JBOHRM010000114.1:0-3247 GCA_050732715.1 Longimicrobiales bacterium | reverse complement strand
CGGCCCGACGTGCCGGGAATGCGTGTGGCGGATCGGGCCGGCGCCCATGCCTTGCCCGTCCGAGGCCGAAGTATGAGGCCGCCGGTCGTGACGGAACATCTTCGTCTCGAAATCGCGGCCGTTCGTTGGCGCGGCTGGCCGCTCGAACCGAACCAGCGGGTACCCGGCTGTGTTTGTGGCTGGTGCCTCGCCGACCCGCGACCGCCGACGCTCGCCGAGCTGAAGGCCGGCGTGATTGCGCGCGCCCTCGCGGACAACCGGATCACGCCAGCCGATCTCGACGCCCTCGCCGAGCCGATCGATGTCTGGGCGACGGCGCGCGCGGCGGAGCTGTTGCCCTCGACCGCCGATCGTGAGTCCCCACGTCCACGTCCACGCTGGCGTGGCGCCCGCCGGCTCGATGGATCGATCATTGTGCGTGACCCGTTCCCGCCGCTCGATATCGACGCCGCCCGCGCCATCCCGATCATCGAGGTCGCGGCCCGGCTCGGCATTGAGCACCGTCGCGGCTGGGCGCGCTGTCTGTTCCATTTTGATCACGATCCTTCGCTGCATTTGAACACGAAGAAGGACGCCGCGTTCTGCAACCCGTGCGGGAAATCGTGGGACGGGATCGCGTTGGTCATGGAGCTGCGCGGGCTCAACTTCCCGGCCGCCGTTCGGTGGCTATTGAACGAACCCGAACCTGCGAGGACCGCATGAGTCGAGACACGCCGAACGCGCTCTACGTCTTGCCGTACCACGATGGCGCACCGCCAGCCTACACGGGGTTGGCGATGTCGCATGTGGAAGCGGCGAGGTACGCGCCGGGCGAGGTGTACGTCGTGTTCGTCCACCATCGACGGTTCTGCGGGCTCGCTCGGCGTCGTGGAGATTGCACTTGTACGCCGGAGATCAGTTCGGCGCCGGCAACGGCCGTACGCACCGACCGGCTCACGGACGCCGATTGCTTCGAGGCCGCGCGCCGGCTCGCCGTCGAACGGAACATCGTAGGCACGTACGTCGAGCACGTTGTACCAAAGCCCCGACGCAGACGGCGGAGGTGACGGTGAAGAGAGAGCCCGAACGCTGCGTGCGTTGTCTCTCGCTCGCGGACACCTCCGCATGGTCGTCTGGCACGCCAGGCGTGCGCTCGGCTGGACAGGCGTGAGCCTGCGCACGCGGCTGTGGATGGGCACGTTCCACGCGTTCATCCCACTCGGCCGCGTCCTGCGCTGGCTCGGGTTCGGTCTCTGGATCAGGCGGCAGGCGCGCGAATGGGACCGGCGGTGCTGAAAGATCAATCGTCGCCAACAATTCACGAGGGTCCTCATAATGCCGCGCGGGCCACACCAAGCTTACGGGCAGTGGTGGCGAGCGGCCGGTCCAGCGTCCGAAGCTCCGCGTGGGGTTCAGAATTCGGACGGTGCGGCTCAACGTCCACTTCGTAACGCGCGATGTGCTTCGCTCCAGACTCCGACATTATGTGCGTGGTGCGCACCGTGTCCGTGCCGGGCTGAACGGTCGTGATCGTGTACGCGCCCGTGGGTTCAATGAGGAACCCGTCGGAGTCCAGCATTTTGATATTCAGGCTCACGTGCTCGGGCCGCTCACAGGTGTTCGTGACCTGAATCTGGAGCGAGACACGGCCGTCGATCCAGCGATGGGTGATCTCGCCGACTCGTACACAGGTCGGCGTTTCGCCTGGCGTCTGGGCGATAGCAGGCGCGGCGGCGGAAAGCGCCAGCAGCGGGACCAGTAGAATTCGCATCGTCGCGTTCTCCGTTTTGTTGTACGGGTGTGAGCCGAGCGCCGGACCTTCCTCGCTCGGTGGATCGTTACCCTTGGCCTTGCTCGCCGGTCCCGAGTCCGAACACTGGCCCGTTGCAGCTCGCGCTCAGGTACGGGCAGTAGTTGCACTGCCATGGCGGCTTCTTGCCACGTTCGCGTACGAGTGGCAGCGGTACGTCTTTCCTCGCCGCGATGCTCGTGATCACGCGCGCTGCACGCTGGACGGTCGCGTCGTCGCGCTCGACCACGAATTGCTTCGTCGCGTTCTGGCCTTCGCGATCGACGTAGAGCAGCAGCCCCGCGTCCGCATCGCGTGCGAACATGTAGGTCTGGAGCTGGACCACGTGCGACCGCTTCGGCCGCTCCAGCATGAACCGGAACGCTCGGCCTCGTTGCGTTTTCATGTCCACCACCAGCCGTGTGCCGTTCTCGTGTTCGAGTTCCAGGTCGAGCGTGCCGTGGTGGATGCCGAGCCCCGAGGTTTCCAGCTCGCACCGGACGCTCCGCTCGACGGTGCGCACGCGCCAGCCGCCATGCTCGACCGCGGGGCCGTTCGTGTAGCCGGCGATGATCCGCTCGGCCGTGTCGATCGGGACAGGCGTCTCAGGCTGATCCGTCAGTGGTTCGAGACGGAGCCCATCGCACTGCTCGACGTTGAACACCGTGTAGAGCCGGAGAATCGGAAACCGGCTCTTCTCGCCGTCGTCGTCCTTCTTCTCGATCCATTGCCAGTAGACGACGGGCGTGCCGCGCTCGCCCTTGCGGACGGCGCCGCCCGCCTTCTTCGCCTGACGGAACGTGAGCCAACGCGGGTCCGTGTAGCCGGCCGTGCTTGCGGTGAGCGAGAGCATCGGCACGTTCACGCCGCGATAGACGTGGCCGGTCATGGCGTTCCGGAGCGCGCCATGCGCGGCGACGTTCCACGGCCGGCGCCACGGCGCGGTGCCGGCTTCGAGCGCGGCGATGATCCGGTCGGTGATGACCTCGTAGGCGTCGCGGCGGGTCGGGTTGCTGCGGTCCTGCATCGGTGCTTCTCCTGCGTCCTGTGGTGGAGGTTCAGCGGTACGCACGCGCCGCGTACCGGGCGTGCTGCGTCTCTTTCAGGTTGCGTTCGATCGCGCGGTCCTGCGCGTCCATGATCTCGACGACGCGTGCCCACACGGCCTCGGTCGGCTCCGTCATGCGCGCCTTCTCCGCCGCGAGCCGGCGCAGGTCGCTCGGCATGTATCGGGTCTGGGCGCCCGTCCATCCATGCTCGATCAGTATGCGCACGATCGCCCACGCGGTACGCTCGATGGTGGCGTCGTTCATCACGCTGCCTCCGCTTCGGTGAGCCCGGCGAACGGGTCGGCCAGCTGTGCCTGCGCGAGCGCGCCCTTGCGGGGGACGATCTCGATGACGCGGAGCCACGTTGCTGCGCTCGGCTTCTTTGTGCCGGCGTTCGTCGCCCAGCTCCGGCGCGTGAACGCGTCGGCGC
>JBOHRM010000113.1:0-2803 GCA_050732715.1 Longimicrobiales bacterium | reverse complement strand
GCATGGCACCGACCAACTTGTCCATTGCGTTGTGGCGACCGACATCCTCGCGGACTGCCAGCAGCTCACCCTCCGGCGTGAACAGCGCCGCGGCGTGAAGGCCGCCGGTCCGGTCGAAGACCGCCTGACGCGGCCGCAGCTTGTCCGGGAGCGCGAGCACCGCTTCGGCGGTCACACGTCCATCTCCCTGCACGATCGAACAGCCGGCGGCTCGCACCGCCGCGATCGAAGCCTTTCCGCACACGCCGCAACTCGAGGTCACATAGAAGTTTCGTTGGAGCGACGCGGCGTCGAAGGCAACGCCTGGCGCGAGCGTGACGTTGACGATGTTGTACTGCTGCGCACCATCCAGCGCGGGGTCGACGCAGAAGCGCATCGTGTCGATGTCCTCGCGGCGTTGGATCAGCGACTCGGCGTAGAGAAAGCCGGCCGTCAGCTCGAAGTCTTCGCCGGGCGTGCGCATGGTGACGGACACGCGATGAGCGACGTCAAACGAACGCTGCGGGACCGGATCGGGAACGATGCGGATCTCGAGCGGTTCCTCCGTCGCGAGCGCATCACGCCGCGTGCGACGTTGCCGTTCGCCGTCATCGCCGACGACGATCTGCTCGATCTTCTTCCGCGACGTGTTCTTCCGCATCGAACCTCAGTGCGCCGCCGGCGCGCCTGGCCCGGACTGGGACGGCCGAACGGTGATCACAACGGACTTCGAGGTCGGTGTGTTGCTCCTCGCCGCAACGCTGCGGACCGGCACCAGCGCGTTGGCTTCCGGGAAATACGTCGCCGCGCAACGCCGGGGGATCGCGTACGGCACGACTCGGAACCGCGGCGCCACCCGCTGCTCGCCCTCGAAGTGGCTGATGAGGTCGACGCTCTGGCCGGCAGCGAGCCCGTGCTCGCGGATGTCGGCGGCGTTCAGAAAGACGATGCGGCGACCGTCGCGGATGCCGCGGTAGCGATCGCTGGCACCATAGATCGTCGTGTTGAACTGGTCGTGGCTGCGCACGGTCATCATCAGCAGCTGCCCGGGCTCGAGGCGATGCCGCGGCACGCCGTGTACCGTGAAGCTCGCCTTCCCCGTAGCGGTCGGGAACTCGCGCCGGTCGCGTACAGGGTTCGGCAGGGAGAATCCGCCAGGCTCCCGAACGCGCCGGTTGTAGTCGTCGAAGCCGGGCACCACACGCTCGATTGCGTCACGTATCCGGTCGTAGTCGCTGGCGAGCTCGAGCCAGTCGATCCCGCTTCGAGGACCCAACACGGCGGTCGCCACGCGCGCGACGATCATCGGCTCGCTCAGCAGGCCGGTCGATGCCGGCTCGGCTCGGCCCTCGGAGCGATGCACAATCCCGAATGAGTTCTCGACGCTCACGAACTGTGATCCGCTCGCCTGCTCATCGCGCTCGCTCCGGCCGAGGCAGGGTAGGATCAACGCGCGCCGGCCGGTGACGAGGTGTGCGCGGTTCAGCTTCGTCGACACGTGCACCGTGAGCCGGCAGGCGCGCAACGCGTCCGCCGTGTAGTCGGTATCCGGCGCCGCCGACAGGAAGTTGCCGCCCATCGCGACAAAGACCTTGGCACGGCTTTCATGCATGGCGCAAATCGCCTCGACCGTGTCCAGCCCGGCTTCGCGCGGCGGCTCGAAGTCGAACGCCGCACCGAGTCGGTCGAGGAATTCCGGCTTTGGCTTGTCCCAGATGCCGACGGTCCTGTCGCCCTGAACGTTGCTGTGGCCGCGCACGGGACAGGCTCCGCCGCCTGGCACGCCGATGCTGCCCCGCATCAGCAGCAGATTCACGATCTCCTGGATGTTCGAGACCGCGTTCTCGTGCTGTGTCAACCCCATCGCCCACGTCACGATGAAGCGGGCCGAGCTCGCCACGACGTCGGCCACCCGGCGCATCAGCGTACGGTCTACGCCGCTCGCTTCGACGAGAACATCCCAATCGAGCTTTTGTAACCCTGCTGCGAACGCGTCGAAGCCGTCCGTGTAGCGTTCGATGAACGCATGGTCGAGAACGTGGCCCGGCCGGCGGCGCTCGTCCTCGAGCAGCTCCTTCATCACGCCTTTGAGGAAGGCGACGTCACCGTTCACCCTGACCGGCACGTGCAGGTCCGCGAGCTTGGTCCCGCCGCCCAGCAGCGTCCTCGCCGCCCTGAATGGATTTTTCAGGTCCTGCGGCTGACGAAAGCGGTTCAGCCCGGTTTCGGCGAAAGGGTTGATCGAGACGATGGTGCAGCCGTTCCGCTTTGCACGCTCGAGGTACGTCAACATCCGCGGGTGGCATGTGCCAGGGTTCTGGCCGACGACCAGGATCGCCTGCGCCTGATCGAAGTCTTCCAAGGTGACGGTGCCCTTGCCGACACCGATCGCCTCAGACAGCGCGGTACCGCTCGACTCGTGGCACAGGTTCGAGCAGTCCGGCAGGTTGTTGGTGCCGAAGCGGCGCGCGAACAGCTGATAGAGGAAAGCAGCCTCATTGCTGGTGCGGCCCGATGTGTAGAAGACCGCCTGGTCGGGCGAATCCAGCGCGTTCAGCTCATCCGCGATCAGCGCGAACGCTTCCTCCCACTTGATCGGTTGGTAATGCGACGCGCCCTCGTCCAGCACCAGCGGATGCGTGAGCCGGCCACGGCCGTTCAACCACTGGTCGGACTGGCGCGACAGCGCCGTGACGCTCGATTGCGCGAACAGCTCGGGGCCCGCCCGCCGGCGCGTGCCCTCGTCGGCCGCGGCCTTCGCGCCGTTCTCGCAGAACTCGGCGAATGAACGGTCGCCGGGCGGCGGATCCGGCCACGCGCAGCC
>JBOHRM010000112.1:0-4807 GCA_050732715.1 Longimicrobiales bacterium | reverse complement strand
GTGCCACGGTCATGGACGTAAAGCTAAGCCAATCGCCGACATACGGCGACCCCACGGCCCGCTTTTCCCGGTCCGGCTGCCGTCGCCCGGCGGCGTGCCGCGTGGTGCGAGCTGAACGGTAGCGGATTCGGTTCACACAGTAGACGGACTGTCACAAACGCTGATCTTCGTTCGTATTTGGTATACAACGCGACAAGCATCACCCGTGTGGCTCGAACACGGTGGGTGGCGCGCCGCTTCGATTTCATGCGACCTCGGTGTACGCCCGCGGCTCCGACATGAGTCCATCGTCGACGCGCGACCGCGATAAACCCTCAACCCTGCGACGGGGCAGCAGAGGTTCATGACGATGAGACATCGCGCGTTCACGCGGGTGAGTGCTGGCGGCATCCTGCCGGCGCTCGTGCTCGCTCTGATGGCCGCTGAGGCCGGGGCGCAGGAGACGGGGCGAATCGGGGGTGAGGTGACGTCCGGCACTACGCCGCTCGCAGGCGTACAGGTCGTAGTCGAACGCCTGAATCTGGGCGCAATTACCGACGCGGCGGGCCGGTTCCTGATCTCTAACGTCCCGGCGGGAACGCACACGGTACGCGTCGAGTTGATCGGCTACGAGAGCGCCCGCCGAGCGGTCGAGGTGCAAGCCGGTGCTACGGCGACGGCCGACTTCGAGCTGACGCAGACCGCGATCTCGCTCGAGGAGGTTGTCGTGACCGGGACGGCGGCAGAAGTGCGGGCCCGGGAGGTGGGCAACTCGCTCGACGCGGTCACGTCACGCGATATCGAGACGCTGCCGGTCACGAATCCCGAGAACATTCTGGGTGGCCGGGTGCCCGGCGTGACGATCTCGCAGGCGGGCGGTCAGGCTGGCAGTGGCGGGACGATCCGCATCCGCGGCCAGACCACGGCGTCGCAGACCGCCGAGCCGCTCCTCTATGTCGACGGCGTGCGCGTCTACAACCTGCCGATCAGCATCGGAACAGCATCGCGAGCCGCGGTCTCGGCGCTCCAGGACATCCACGCCGAGGACATCGAGCGCATCGAGGTGATCAAGGGCGCGTCGGCCACCACGCTCTACGGCACCGAGGCGTCGGGTGGCGTGATCCAGATCTTCACCAAGCGAGGTATCGCCGGCGCCCCGATATGGACGGCAGAGGTCACCACGGGGTTCCAGAGCCAGGGCCACGTCGGTCCTGACAGCGACCCGACCCAGCTCTACACACAGTGCAGCCGCGACGATCTCTTCAGCCTCAGCCAGAGCAGCGACAATCTCGGCGAGAGGGTGTTCTTCACGGACCCCACGTGCCCGTCGAACGGCTCGTGGTTCCGTAATGGTGCGCAGCAGCAGTACAACCTCTCGGTGCGAGGCGGCTCCGCCGAAGCGAGCTACTATGTGTCGGGCACGTTCAATGACCAGCGCGGTACGGTCCGCACGCAGCGTAACCGGGACGGCGGGATCCGCGCGAACCTGGACTTCGCGCCGTTCGACGATATCAAGCTCTCGCTCAACGCAGCGTACAACCGCCGCTCGACGAATTTCGTCGAGGACGGGAACAACGCCAACGGGATGCTCCTCAACATCGGCCGCGGCACGAACGGCAATTTCAAGGGCGGGCGGCCGGGTGAGGGCACATGCGACGACGTCTCGGACGAGGTCCTGTGCGTCACCAACGCCTTCCTTTTCGAATCCGACAACGTAGCGACGACGAACCGCTACACGCTGGGCTTCATCACCCAGTACGAGCCCGTGCCCGGCCTCACGCACCGTTTCGCCACGGGCTTCGACTTTCTCCGCTTCGAGAACGAGGAGCTGGATCCGTTCGGACATCTGCGCAACCCTGAGGGATTCTTCAGCACGGAGCTGCAGTCGCGCGAGAGGCTATCGCTGGACTATACCGGCTCGTACCGGAACAACCTGTTCGGCCTCCTGGGCGAAAATGTGGTGTCAACGTTCTCGTGGGGCGGCCAGCTCTTCCGGGACCGCTCCCGCGACGAGTTCGTAAGCACCGAGCAGTTCGCGGGGCCAGGCCTGCCCGACCTGACTTCGGGCGGCGGCCCGACCGGCGTGAACGACGCGAAGCTCGGGGTAACCACGGCGGGGTTCTTCTTCCAGGAGGTGCTAGGCTTCTCCGACCGCTTCTTCCTGACCGGCGGCGTTCGTTTCGACGGTAGCTCGGCGTTCGGTGACGACTTCGGCATCGAGGTCTACCCGAAGGTGAGCGGGTCTTACATCGTCTCGGATCATGACTTCTGGCCGCGGCAATGGTTCGACACGTTCAAGTTGCGCGGTGCGTTCGGCATCTCGGGCAAGGCGCCCGGCGCGTTCGACAAGTTCAGGACGTTCACGCCCGCGACGGCGGAGGAGGGCGCGCCCGGCTTCACACCCGCGGCGCTCGGCAACCAGGCGGTGAAGGCCGAACGCACGCGCGAGGTCGAGGTCGGCTTCGACGCATCGCTGTTCCAGGGTCGCTTCGGTCTCGAAACCACGTACTACAACACGAAGACGACCGACGCGCTGGTGCCCGTGACCTCGCCGCCGTCACAGGGTTTCCTCACTACGCAGGTCGAGAACATCGGCCAGCTCTCGGGCCGCGGCTGGGAGTTCCAAGTCACCGGCGTGCCCGTTCGCACGTCGGGCTTCGAGTGGCGTCTCAGGACGAACCTCAGCTTCATCGACACGAACGCCGACGACTTGGACGGACAGCAGATCGCCGGCGGCAACAACGCCGAGATCCGCGAAGGGGTCCCCGTGCCGGCATACTTCGGTTCGAAGGTCGTGAACGCCGGCGAATTCGCGGACCCGATGATCGAGACCGACCAGTTCCTCGGCGACGTCAACGCCACGCGGCTCGTCGGGATTACGTCGACGTTCACGTTCGGCCAGAACCTTCTCCTCGACGTGCTGCTCGAGCACCACGGCGGCCACAGCCTGCTCAACGCCACCGGATACCAGAACGCGCGCCGCGGCGCGTGGCAGCCCTGCTTCGCTGTGCAGGATGCGCTGCTGGCGCAGTCCCAAGGCGATGAATCGCTCATCCAGCAGTACACGGCCGGCGAGCGAGCCCGCTGCCGGATGAACGGGCTCGGCGGCCACGACATCACCTTCTGGATCGAGGACGCCAGCTTCTGGAAGCTGCGCAGCGTCGCGCTCAGCTACACGCTTCCCAGCCGTCTGGTTCAGGGCTTCGCGTCACGCGCGACGGTAACGCTTTCGGGGAGCAACCTCCTCACCTGGACTGACTACTCCGGTCTCGACCCCGAGGCCGAGGACTTCCGCGACCGTGCCGGCGGCGGGATTTTCGACGGCACCGGCGACTTCGGCCGCCGCGAGTACTACTCGATCCCGCCGGCGCGCGCGTTCCTGTTGTCCCTCCGGCTGACGTTCTGAGGAGGCGAGGTGATTCAGACATGACGACGAAGAAAAAGATGCTGACGAGGACATCGAGGCTTGGACTCCCGATCCTGGCCGTGGCGGCCCTGCTGCCGCTGTCGGCGTGCTCCGACGTGCTCGACCTCGACGTCGAGGCGCCGGGCCGGATCCTCGATTCGGACCTGAACAACCGTGAAGCGATCCCGGGACTCGTGAACGGAATGTCCTTCGACCTCGCCCAGGCCGTGGACGGGAGCCTCCAGTCCATCTCGCTCGCCTCCGGCGACATCTGGCACGGGGGGAGCTACGACTTCGGGACGTACGCCACGGGCAACCTCCAGGACGCGCCGGAGGACTGGGATGGCGAGTGGGGCACCATGCACCAGGCGCGTTGGGTCGCCGAGAGCGGCCTCCGGCGCATTGCCGACGATATCCTTACGCCGGAGGAGTTCGAGCAGGACGCAAATGTCGCCCGCGCCTATGTGCTGGGCGGCTTCGCCAACCGCTGGATCGGCGAGCAGCAGTGCGTGACCTCGATCGATGGCGGCCCCGAAGTGGCGCACACCGACCATTTCGTACGCGCCGATTCAATGTTCACGCGCGCGATCGAGGTCGCCGGGGCTGCCGGGCGCACGGACCTCGTGAACGCGGCGCTGGGCGGGCGGGCATCGGCCCGGGCTTGGCTCGGCGATTGGGATGCCGCGGAGGCTGATGCGGCCCAGGTGCCTGCGGACTTCCAGTTCGATGTCATCTTCAGTACCGCCGTCGGCGCGGTGAGCAACGACTTTGTTTTCGAGACCAATAGCCGCAGTGAGTTCTCGGTTTTCAGCAGCATCTGGGAAGACGTCTCGGATGACCCTCGCGTGCCGTGGGAGATTCCGCGCGACGCGAACGGCGCGATCCTCAAGGGTCAGGACGGAGAGACCGACTTCTTCCGACAGCTCAAAAACCTGACTGAGGACGCTGACATCGCGCTGACCAAGGGCACCGAGATGCTGGTGCTGCGCGCCGAGGCGCGACTCAGGGCCGGGGACCTGGCGGGCATGACAGACCTGCTGAATCAGGCGCGCGCCGAATACGAGATGGACTCGCTGAATCCGCCGGGTTCAGTGGCGGAGGCTTGGCCGGTCATGAGGTTCGAGCGTGCCGCCACGCTCTGGATCGAGGGGCGCCGCCTGAACGACCTCCGGCGGTGGAAGGATGAGGGCGGCGTGGCGGCCGAGCCGTTCGCGGCCGATCGCGACACCTGCTTCCCGATCTCGGACGAGGAACGCAGGACCAACTCGAACCTCGTGCCCTGAGTGCGGGACGTCGTGCGATCGCTGGCTCTGCTGCCCGCCTGTCTGGCGCTGGTCGCGTGCCACACGTTCAGGCCGATCGATCCGTCGACGGTCCGGCCCGGCATGGCCGTGCGCGTCACGCTCGAGCCGGGAGAGGCGG
>JBOHRM010000111.1:0-1952 GCA_050732715.1 Longimicrobiales bacterium | reverse complement strand
ATCGTAGCCCGACTCCAGACTCGTGGTCGGGTTGATCTCACCGACGTCGCGGACGCGCGAAGAGTCCGGCTCGAACGAGAACGGGACGCGGTGGCCGAGCGCGTAGATGCTCGGATAGCGTACGTCGGGATTCTCGGCATATCCCTTCGGCAGCAGCACGGTCGCATGGATATAGGTCGGCCGGCTCCATAACGCTGTGAGCTTATCGCTCCGGATCGTGACGTGCTTCACCCACTCCGTGTCCTCGGGCTGGGGCGCCGGCGGAATGACCTGGTCGACTTCGATGCGGGTCACGCCGCCTTCGCCGATGCGGACGGGCCGCGGCGCGCTGTAAAGGTTGCCGGGGGCGGTGTTGAAGGAGCTGATGCGGCCATCGTTCATCGGCAGCCAGAGCATGTGCCCGTCCGCGCGCGCCACACGGTCGTAAACGTTGACCACCGCCTGGGCGTAGTACTCGCCCGGCGGCAGCGAGTCCAGCCGCATCGGATAGCCGGTCGCGGCGCCGTCGACGACCGCCGGCTCACCGGCCGCGAGCTGCTCGAGATCGACGCCGAAGATCGCGGGTCCCTGCGGCGAAATCGTGAGCCGCGGCTCGGGCTCCGCACTGCGCGCCAGCACGAGCACGAGCCGGCCCGTCAATGGGCCCGCGTGCGCCGCCGCGGCGACCGTCACCTCGAACCGAGGCGACTGCGCGAGCGCTTCCGCACTCCCCTGCACGGACACGACGACGGCGGCAACCAACGCGCCGGAGACATTGCACAACAACCGTGTCATCGGTTGCATCCTTTCTCGGCATCGATGGGCCGCGGAAAACCGGGACGCGGATCGTTCGCGTCCCCGCCGCCCATACCATCTTGACACGCGCGGGTGTGGCGGATCGTACCATCGTCCCACCGTAGCTCGCAGTGTGCTGTCATCCGATCGATGAAACGTTTACGTTACGGATGATCCACGAACGTTTCATCGAAGGTGCTGGGCACAGCTCGTGATCGGCAGACCTCACGCCAGTCCCGGCAGATTCGCCGCTGTGCGCTCCGACGATGCGACCGGCGTCGAGTGGAGCACCGAGCCGGTCGCGCCATCGCACGGCCGCACGCCGGCGTCGTCGTGGCCGCGTCGGTCCTCCGACGCCGCGCTCCTGGTGCGTCTGCGCGCAGGCGATGCGGGCGCGCTGGATGACCTGCTGGAGCGATACTGGTCGCCCGTATTCCTCTATGCGTTGCATCTGACGGGTTCGGAGGACGCGGCGGACGACGTCGCTCAAGGCGTGTTTTGCCGTGTCTGGGAACGACGCGCGATGTGGCGCAGTGAGGGCTCGGTGCGCGGGCTGCTGTTCCGCCTGGCCCGCAACATCGCGATCTCCGCGCACCGGCGCGAGCGCGCGCAGGACCGGGCGGTCCTCGCGTTCGCGGAAGACGTTTCGACGCCAGCCGGTCCCGCGCTCTCCGCGGAACGTGCGGCGCTGCGGCTAGCGCTCGAGCGCGCGGTGGCACAGCTGCCTGCGCGTCGCCGTGAAGTCTTCGTGCTGCGCATGCTCGACGACCTGTCGTACGACGAGATCGCACACGTGATGGGCACGTCAAAGCAGACCGTCGCCAACCAACTCAGCCGGGCGCTCGCGACATTGCGCCTTGCGCTCGCCGACCTGCTCGATCCTGCGGAGCGGTAGCACGCTTTCAGAAATTCCGGCGACCCTCTCTGCTCCCTCTCCCCCGTTCGGGATGAGAGGCTGGGGTGAGGGGGTGTGCTGCCGCGACGCCCCTCACCCGGCGCTTCGCCGGCGGACGCTCCCGTCGGGAGAGCTACCCCTTGCCGTTTCCGATAAGGATGATCCTGACGCGCTGACGGCGGATGGTATGAAGCGCCCTTCGTGTGCGTGGATTGGGTAGGGCATCCGGTTCGTTCAAGACTCGCGACCAGGGATTCAGGAGGCGTGTGACCATGGATGATCG
>JBOHRM010000110.1:0-4238 GCA_050732715.1 Longimicrobiales bacterium | reverse complement strand
CGATCGACGAGGGAACGCCGGAACCGGCAACTCGGAACCATGTAACGCCAACGTTTTCCGGGCCGTGAGCGTTTGGTTATGACGTGGGTCTCGCCGTGTGTTAATGTAGAGTGCGCCCCGGCGGGATGTCGGGGGGATGAGATACGAGGGAACGAACCGGATCGCGCACGCTGGCGCGAGCCCGGATCGAACTGCGAACGATTTCGATGAATCCGATAAGGGCAGGAACGGCCGTCGCGCTGCTGGCGGCGCTGGCGGCGGGTTGCGGGGGATCGGAGCAGGGCTCGGGGGCGGCCGCGCAGTCCGCGTCTTCGCGCGGCGGTCGCGGCGGCGGGCCGGACGGCATGCCGATCATCGTGCCGGTCGTCACGCAGCCGGTCGAGAACGGCCGGATTGCGCGCAGTGTGACCGTGTCGGGCACGGTCGCGCCGATCCGCACGGTCGGCGTGAACGCGCAGCTCGCGGGCGCGCTCCGAACCGTGGTCGTGGAGGAAGGCACCGCGGTGCGCGCGGGTGAGGTGTTGGCGACGGTCGATGACCGCGAGATCTCGGCGCGGCTGGCGAGCGCCGAAGCCGGATACGAGGTCGCGCGGGCGAGCTTCGACCGGGCCGAGCTGCTGCGCGCGGAGCGGTTCATCACGGCGGCGGAGCACGAGCGGGACCGCGCGGCGCTGGCGGCCGCGGAGGCGCAGCGCGACCAGCTCCGGACGCAGCTGGGTTATGCGACGATCGCCGCGCCGATCACCGGCATGGTGACCGAGAAGCTCGTCGAGGCAGGCGATGTGGTCGGCGTGCAGACGCGGCTATTCTCGATCGCGGACCTCTCGACGATGGTCGTGCGTGTGCAGGTCTCGGAGCTCGACGTCGTCGACCTGTCCGCCGGCGACCCGGCCGAGCTTGTGCTCGACGCGTTCCCCGACCGCGCGCTCGAGGGCCGCATCCGCCGCGTGTTCCCGGCGGCCGATCCGGCCACACGGCTGGTGCCGGTCGAGGTCGCGATCAGGGGCGAGTCCGCTCGCATCGCACGACCCGGGTTCCTCGCCCGTGTGACGTTCGACATGGGGGCGAAGGAGAACGTCCGGCTCGTGCCGGCTTCCGCGATCGTCCGAGACGTGAACGGCGCGGAGGCGCTGTTCGTGGTCGACCGCGAGCGCGCGGCGCGCCGCACGGTGCGGACCGGCGTGACGTCGGAGGGCCGCGTCGAGATCGTCGACGGCGTCGAGCCCGGTGAGATCATCGTCGTCACCGGCACCAACAACTTGCAGGACGGCGCGACGGTGCGCGTGGTCAGCGGCCCAGCGCCGCCGCGCGCGACCGAGCGCGTCCTCGAGGGAGCCGCCGGCAGCACGGAGGGAGAGGGAGGCCGCACGCCATGAGTGACGAGGGGTTCCGAGTTCCGAGTTCCGAGTTCCGAGTTCCATCTGAAGATGGTGCCGAGGTCGAGCCTCGGGCCAGCGAGGGGAAACGGGCCCGCCGCGGCGGGCTCCCGAGCCTCTCGATCCGCCGGCCGATCGGCACGCTCATGCTCGGCCTCGTGGTGGTCGTGCTCGGCGTCTTTTTCTTGACCGGGCTCTCGCTCGACCTGCTGCCGAGCATCACCTACCCGTCGGTGCGCGCCGGCGTCAACAACAACGGCGTCGCGCCGGAAGTCCTCGAAGAGACTGTCGCGAAGCCGCTCGAGAACTCGCTGGCGAACACCGAGGACGTGGTCCAGATCGAGACCGAGATCCAGGAAGGACGCGTCGGCGTCAACCTCCATTTCCGTTACGGCGCGAACATCGACTTCGCGCTTCAGGACGCGTCGAAGAACCTCGACCGCGCGCGCTCCCGGTTGCCGGAAGAGGCGGACCCGCCGACGATCTTCAAGTTCGACCCGTCACAGATGCCGATCTACCAGGCCGCGTTCTCCTCGAATGCGCTGAACCTCGTGCAACTGCGCGACTGGGTCGACAACCGGCTGCGCCCGCAGCTGCTCACCATCGAAGGCGTCGCCTCGCTCGACATCGCCGGCGGCCTGGTCCGCGAGATCCACGTAGTCCTCGACCAGGAGCGGCTGCGCTCGTACGGCATGACCGTGGCGCAGGTCATCGACGCCATCCGTTCGCAGAACCAGGACATCGCCGCGGGCCGCGTCGCGTCGTTCGAGCGGGAGGTCGTCGGCAAGACGGAAGGCCGGTTCCGCAGCGTGGAAGACGTGCGCAACCTCATGCTGAGCGTGCCGGAGCGCGGCCGCATCCCGCTCACCGAGATCGCGCAGGTCCTCGACACACACGAGGAGCAGCGGCTGTGGGCGCGGCTCGACGGCGTGCCCGCCGTGCAGCTGAGCGTCAGGAAGCAGCCGGACGCGAACACGGTGCTCGTTGCCGATCAGGTCGAGGCGAAGCTCGCGAGCCTGCGCGAGTCCGGGTTCATCCCGCCCGAGATCGAGTTCGTCACGATCGAGAACCAGGCGTCGTTCATCCGTGACTCGCTCTCGGCCGTGCGCAGCGCCGCCGTGTTCGGTGCCGTGCTCGCGATGATCGTGGTGTTCCTGGTCCTCGGCTCGCAGCGCAAGACGTTCATCGTGGGCCTCGGCATCCCGCTCGCGATCCTGGCCACGTTCGAGATGATGGGGCTCGGCAAGCTCACGCTGAACATCATGACGCTCGGCGGGCTCGCGCTCGGCGTGGGTCTGCTGATCGACAACTCGATCGTGATGCTCGAGAACATCTTCCGGCAGCGAACGGAGGGCACGCGCGATCCGGAGGAGGCCGCGCATTCCGGCGCCGCCCAGGTCACCAGCGCCGTCGTCGCGTCGACCACCACGAACCTCGCCGCGGTCGTGCCGTTCCTGCTCGTCAGCGGGCTCGCCGCGCTCATCTTCCGCGAGCTGATCCTGACCATCTCGTTCGCGATCATCGCTTCGCTCGGCGTCGCGCTCACGCTCGTGCCGATGCTCTCCGCGCAGCTCGCGAAGATCCGGTTCACGTCCGGGCTCGACCGGTTCCGCCCGATCGCCGCGTTCGACCGCGCCATCGGATGGCTGCGCGAGCTGTACCGCCGCCTCGCCAGCCGCCTGATCCGCTGGCGCTGGGCCGTGCTCGGCACCGCGTTCGCGGCGCTGGTCGCCGTGGTCTTCGCCACGCGTGGCCTCGGCAACGAGTTCCTGCCTCAGGTCGATGACGGCAACGTCGGCATCAACTTGAACCTGCCGCCGGGCACGTCCGCCGAGCAGACGAACCTGGTGGCGTTCGAGATCGAAGAGCTCGCGCGCTCGATGCCGTACATCCGCCACATCTTCACCACCGCGGGCGGCCGCATCTTCGGCAGCTCGACGGCGGCGCAGGCGGGCCGCGGCTCGATGACCATCGTGCTCGCGCCGAAGGACGAGCGCTCGATGTCGGCGAACGATTGGGTCCAGGAGCTCCAGCAGAAGATCGATGACCGCGGTTTCGCGGGCGCGCGCATCTGGGTCTCGCCGCCCCGCATCCGCGGCCTGCGCACCAGCCGCCGCGGTGATGACGCCGTCTCGATCACGATCCAAGGCGAGGAGCTCGACGAGCTCCAGCGGGTGGCGCAGGACGTCATGAACCGCATGAACGACGTGCCCGGGCTGATGAACGTCCGGCCATCGACCGATGAGGCGAGCCCGCTGATCGCGATCGAGCTCGACCGCGAGCGCGCGTCGTACCTCGGCCTCGACGTGGCCCAGCTCGGCAACACGCTGCGCACCGCGATGGACGGCACCATCGCCACGCGGTACACGGAAGGCAACCGCGAGTATGACGTGCGCGTGATGATGCCGCGCAGCCGGTTCCGCAGCGCGGAGGACATCGGCTCGATCGCGCTCTACCCGGGCGTCGCGAACGGCGCGCCGATCTACGTCCGTGACGTCGCCACCGTCGAGTCGAAGCTCGGCCCAACCACGATTCGGCGTGAGAATCAGACTCGCATCATCCGCGTGTCGGGAGACATCGCGGATGACGCGATCTCGATCGGCGAGGTGAACGCCGAGATTCGCGAGCGGTTGGCGGACCTCACGCTGCCGGAAGGTTACGGGCTGATCTACGGCGGCGAGGACGAGGCGATCCGCGAGAGCAACCGCCAGCTCGCGATCGTGGTCAGCCTCGCCATCTTCCTCGTGTTCGTCGTGCTGGCGGTGCAGTTCGAGAGCTTCGTCAACCCGTTCGTGATCATCCTCACGATCCCGCTCTCGCTGGTCGGCGTCGGCCTCTCGCTCGTGATCACCGGCACGCCGA
>JBOHRM010000109.1:0-2641 GCA_050732715.1 Longimicrobiales bacterium | reverse complement strand
TCCCGCACGTGCGGGAGCGTGTCATTCTACGCAACGTGGTCGCCAAGCTCTTGCCGGCGTCACACGCGCGATGCCAATTTGCCGAGATTGTTCCCTTTCCATGCGCTTTCGAGGCCGAGCCATGCACAGCCAGATCGTCGCATCCGTATTCCTGCTCGCGGTTGCTGCCACCGCGCAAGCGCAATCCCAGGCGCCCGCGCAGTTCCTCCGAACGACGTCGAGCGTCGATCCCGCGTTGTTCCGTGGGCTCGAGTACCGTCTGGTAGGGCCGAGCCAGGGCGGACGGGTCACGACCGTCGCCGGCGTACCGCCGCAGCCGAGGACGTTCTACATGGGCGTTGCGAGTGGCGGTGTCTTCCGCACCACGGATGGCGGCGAGAGCTGGGTCCCGATCACGGACGGCAAGGTGCCGGTCGGCTCGACGGGCGCGATCGCCGTCGCCGCATCGGACCCGAACATCATCTACCTCGGTACGGGCTCCGACGGCTTGAGGAGCAACGTGTCGACCGGCCGCGGCGTGTACAAGACGACGGACGGCGGCGAGACGTGGGCGTTCGCGGGGCTGTATGAGACCGGCCAGATCGGCGCGGTCAGCATCCACCCCGGGGACCCGAACATCGTGTGGGTCGCCGCGAACGGTGACGCTTTCAAGCCCACCGAAGAGCGCGGCATCTTCAAGACCACGGACGGCGGCGCGACGTGGACGAAGACACTGTTCGTCTCCGACAGCGCCGGCGCGATGGACGTCGAGCTACAGCCCGGCAACCCCGACGTCGTCTACGCGTGGATGTCGCGTATCGAACGCAAGCCGTGGTCGATCATCAGCGGCTCGCGCGAGGGCGGGTTCTACAAGAGCACGGATGGCGGCGTAAATTGGACGCGCATAATGGATACGGGCCTGCCCAACGAGCTGATCGGCAAGGGCAACCTCGCGGTGTCGGCGGCGAACTCGAACCGTATCTACGCGCTGGTCGAGGCGAAGCCGGGCGGCGGACTGTACCGCTCCGACGACGCGGGCGAGACGTGGCAGGACATGTCCGAGGGCGCGGACGCGGCGATGAAGCAGATCTTCGGCGCGATGATCCAGCGGCCGTTCTATTACACCACGATCGGCGCGGACCCCACGAACGCGGACGTGGTCTACACCGGCGCCGAGGGCTTCTTCAAGTCGACGGACGGCGGGCGCACGTTCACCCGCCTGCGCACACCGCACGGCGACAACCACGACATCTGGATCAACCCGAATGACGGGAACACGATGGTCCAGGCGAACGACGGCGGCGCGAACGTCTCGTATGACGGCGGACAGACGTGGTCGACGCAGTACAATCAACCCACGTCCGAGCTGTACAGCGTGCGCATCGCTGACGCGTTCCCCTACGAGCTCTACGTGGCGCAGCAGGATGACGGCACACACATCATCTCGATGATCGGTGCGGGAGAAGAGAAGGGAACCGAGATGTGGCGCACGGGACCCGGGTGCGAGACGGGACCCGTCGTACCGCACCCGTCGAAGGAGAACATCGTTTACGGCTCGTGCAAGGGCCAGTACGAGGTGATGAACCTCGAGACGGGCGAGGCGAAGCAATACTGGGTCGGCGCGCAGTCGCTCTATGGCAATCCCGCGAGCGACTTGATCCTGCGCTTCCAGCGCGTCTCGCCGATGGCGCTGTCACCGCACGATCCCGAAGTGCTGTACTACGGCTCGCAGCATGTGCACCGCACGCGTGACATGGGCGTGACGTGGGAGACGATCTCGCCGGACCTCACGGCGAACCCCGAGTGTTGCCAGGGCATCAGCGGCGAGCCGATCACGCGCGACATCACGGGCGAGGAGTTCTACAGCACGCTGTATGCGATCACGGTGTCACCGCACGAGCCGGGTGTGATCTGGACCGGCGCGAACGACGGGCCGTTCCACATCACGCGTGATGGCGGCGCGACGTGGACCGACATCACGCCGCCGGATCTGCCCGAGGGCGGCCGCGTGCAGTGGATCGAGGCGTCGCCGCACCGGCCGGGCTCGGCCTACTATGCGGTCTACCGGTACCTCCTCGGCGACTACGCTCCGTACATCTATCGCACGGACGACTATGGTCAGACGTGGACGCCGCTGACGGATGGCGAGAACGGCATACCCGCGGATTGGCCGACACGGGTCGTGCGCGAGGACCCGGACCGCGAGGGGCTGCTCTACGCGGGCACCGAGTTCGGCATGTTCATCTCGTTCGACAACGGCGGACAGTGGCAGCCGTTCCAGCTCAACATGCCGAACGTGCCGATCACGGACATCCGCGTGCACGAGAAGGACCTCGTCGTGTCGACGCAGGGTCGTGCGATCTGGATCCTGGACAACATCTCGTCGCTGCACCAGCTCACGCCCGGCGAGACCGTCTCGCAGGTTCAGCTCTATGAGCCGCGCGACGGCTATCGCACGCGCACGGCGCCCGAGCTGCTCGGCCCGACGGCCGACTACTACCTGCCGTCGGCGCCGGAGGGCCCCGTCACGATCGATGTCCTCGATGCGAACGGCGTCACGGTCAACACGGACAGTAGCGCGGACGCGACGGAGTCGCGCGGTGGCCGTGGCGGGCGCGGCGGTGGTCCCGATGCCGCGATGATGTTCGGGCGGACCGGCGGC
>JBOHRM010000108.1:0-3596 GCA_050732715.1 Longimicrobiales bacterium | reverse complement strand
GAGCACGGCCGCCCACGCGCTCGCCGGATCCGGGCGGCACGCCGGTCGAATCCGAGCCTTCTTGACGGCCCGTGTCCCGCCGCGTACGCACGGGTGCGCCAGCAGCACGCGCATCACCGCACGGGCTCCTGGTGCAGCCAGCCGTACAGCACGGGCAACACGAGCAAGGTCAATGCGGTCGAGGTGACTAGTCCACCCACGACCGTGATCGCGAGCGGGCGCTGCACTTCCGAGCCCGGTCCCTTGGCGAACAGCAGCGGGATGAGACCGAGTGTGGCGCAGAGCGCGGTCATGAGTACCGGACGGAGCCGGAGCATGGCGCCGCGCTCGACCGCCGCGCGGACGGGGACCGCCTGATCTCGGTGGAGCTGGTTGAAGTAGGTGGTTAGCACGACGCCATTGAGTACAGCAATGCCGAAGAGCGCGATGAAGCCGACGCTCGACGGAACGGACAGGGTCTGTCCCGCGATCAGCAGCGCCGCCAGCCCGCCCACTAACGCGAGCGGAATGTTCAGGAAGATGAGCAGCGCTTCCCGGAGCGAATTGAACGAGGCGAACAGCATTCCGAAGATCAGGAGCAACGTCATCGGCACGACGATCATGAGTCGTCGGTTCGCCGCCTGCGCGAGCTCGAACTGTCCGCCATACGTCACCAGGTATCCGGGTGGCAGCTCCACATCCCGAGCGATGCGCTGCTGCGCCTCGTCGACGAGCGAGCCCATGTCCCGGCCGCGCGCGTTGAGCTGGATCGTAATGAAGCGCTGGTTGTTTTGGCGCGAGATCTGTCGCGGCCCGATGATGGTCTCGATGCCCGCGACCTGGCCCAACGGAACGAGCGAGCCGTCCGCCGCGTGGAGCAACAGAGCCTCCACGTCTTCCGGCCGGCTGCGATAGGACTCCGCGAAGCGCACGAAGACCGCCCAGCGTCGCTCGCCCTCGAAGAGCTCGCCCGTGGCCGTGCCACCGATCGCCGCGCGGACGGTTTCCTGCACCTCTTCGACTGGAATGCCGTACCGCGAGAGCGCGGCACGGTCGAGCGTGATGCGCAGTTGCGGCTGGCCGGTGATCTGGTCCACCTGCACCTCCGACGCGCCATCGATGCCGCGCAGGACCGTGGCCACCTCGCCCGCCTTCTCGAGCAACACGTCGAGGTCATCGCCGAATATCTTGATGGCGATCTGCGCCTTCGTGCCGGTCAGCAGCTCGTCGACCGCGGCGGCGATCGGCTGGGTGAAATTGAGCTGCACGCCCGGGAAATCCTCGAGGCGCTGTTGCATGGCGATGACCAGCCCTTCTCTGCTGCCCGCGGTCTCCCACTCGTCCTCGGGCTTCAGATCGACGAAGATCTCGGCGTTGTTCACAGGATCCGCATGCGCCCCGACCTCGCCCCGGCCGATGCGGGAAACCACCTGCGTGACTTCGGGGAACCGCAGGACCTCGCGTTCGATGCGCTGGACGGTTTCGGTCGCGTGCGTGAGCGAGATCGATGGAGCCATCGTGGCCCGCACGAGCATCGTGCCCTCGTTCAACGTCGGAATGAACTCACGCCCGAGGAACGGAAAGATCGCGATGCCGATGACGACAAGGGCTGCCGTTGCGCCGATCACGGCCCGACGGTGGTCCAGCGCCCAGAGCAGCAGCGGCCGGTACCGCCGCTGGATCCAGCGCACCAGTCGGGTCTCGTGTTGAGCGCCCTCGCCCGCGGGCGGATCACGATCCGCCGCCGTCCGGATCGCGCCACTGCCGGCGTCGACCACCGGTATGCCCCCCGGCGTCAACCAGAAGAATCGCGTTGCGAATGCCGCTCGCGACGGGACGAGCCGCCGGAACCACGTCGCGAGCCGGCCTGGCTCACGCAGGGACGAATCCGGTCGCTCGAGCAAGTAGGACGCGAGCACGGGTGCCGCGGTCAGCGCGAAGAGCAGCGAGCCCAGCATCGCCAGCGCGATCGTGTAGGCCAGCGGGCGGAACATCGTGCCTTCCACGCCCTGCAGGGTGAACAGCGGCAGGAAGACGAGGATGATGATCGTGATGCCGAAGAAGACCGGCCTGCCGACCTCGCGCGCAGCGCGGCCGACGAGGCGGATCTTGGGTTCCTCCGGATCGGGGTTCTCGTTCAGTATCCGGAAGATGTTCTCGATCATGACCACGCAGGCGTCGACCATCATGCCGATCCCGATCGCTAGCCCACCAAGCGACATCAGGTTCGCGCTGATGCCGAAGTAAAGCATGAGCAGGAACGTGAAAAGCAGCGCGAACGGCAGCGACAATGCCACGATGAGCGACGAGCGGAAGCTGCCCAGGAAGAGGGCGAGGACGAGCATGACCAGGAGCAGTCCTTCCTGAAGTGCCTTCGTCACCGTGTGGGTCGCGCGCTCGACGAGCCCGGCCTGCTCGTAGTACGGCACGACGCGGACACCTTCGGGCAGCGCCTGCCCGATCTCGGCGAGCCGATCCTGGATGCGCTCGATGACGGTCGAGGTATTTGTTCCGAGCAGCTTGAGCACGAATCCGACCACGACTTCCCCCTCGCCATTGCGCGTCACGAGCCCACGGCGGATCTCCGGCCCGAGACGGACTTCCGCCACATCGCGCACTCGCACGGGCGTGCCGCCCCGTGTCTCGATCGTGATGTGGCCGATGTCCTCGAGGCCGCGAACCAGACCCACCGAACGGACGAGATACTCCTCGTTGGCGACATCGAGGTAGCTCGCGCCGGCATTCAGGTTGTTGCTCTCGATGGCCTCGAGCACCTGGTGCAGCGAGAGGTCGTATTGGCGGAGCCGGTTCGGATCAATGACGACGTGGTACTGGCGGACGTGTCCGCCGATCGACAGCACCTCGGTCACGCCGGGGACCGTCTGGAGATTGCGCTTGATGATCCAGTCTTCGATCGTTCGCAGTTCCTCGAGTGTGTAGAGCTCGGGCGCGGCTTCCAGATAATAGAAAAGAACCTGGCCGAGCCCGCTCGAGATCGGGCCCATCTCGGGATCGCCCAGACCCTCGGGAATTTCCTCGCGTGCCTGTTGCAGCCGCTCGTTCACGAGCTGCCGCGCGAAATAGATGTCGGTCCCTTCCACGAAATAGATGTTCACGACGGAGAGTCCGAAGTTCGAGACCGACCGGATCTCTTCGAGACCCGGAAGCCCGTTCATCGCGACTTCGACCGGATATGTGACGAGCTGCTCGACCTCCTCGGGCGCGAGCCCTTCCGTCTCGGTGAAGACCTGCACGAGCGGCGGCGAGATGTCGGGGTAGGCGTCGACGGGCAGGCGCATGGTTGCCCACGCGCCGGCGGCGGCGATTCCGAGCGCCACAATGATAACCAGGAGCCGCTGCCGCAGGGCGAAATCGATCACTCTCTCGACCATTCGTTCGGCTCCTCAATGACCGTGGCCGCCGAACTCACCCTTCGAGAGCTCGGCCTTCAGCGTAAACGCGCCCGCGACGACAACAGGCTCGCCAGCCGCGAGGCCCGAGCGGATCCGGATGCGCCCATCTCCCAGCGCGGCACCGGCGTCGACCGGCTGCGCTCGGAATTCGCCCGGCACCTCGCCGGGCACCCACACGATCGTCCGGCCCTCGACGTCCTGCAC
>JBOHRM010000107.1:0-2624 GCA_050732715.1 Longimicrobiales bacterium | reverse complement strand
ATGCGATCCGTTGGCGAGGGCGCTGCGTCGGATCCTGGGCTCCGCGATGGTTTAGATACACGCTCACCCGCGGTTCATTCGAAAGGACAACACGACATGTTGGGACGGCGCATTCTCGTCGTGGGCGGCGCTTCAGCTTCGGCGCTCGTCGTCGTTGCGCTCGTACTGGCCGGCGCGGTGTTGATGCTGCCGGCGGAGCGGATCGGCGCGTTCGCGGCGGCGCGAGCGGAGGCGATGCTCGAGCGGGATGTGGAGGTGGAGCGATTCCGCATCCGGCTGTTGCCGCGGCCGTCCGTGTCTCTCGAGGGTCTGACCGTAGCGGGGCCGGATTCCGCGGCGTTCGCGTCGGTGCGGCGGATCGATCTTCGGCCGAAGCTGCTGCCGCTGCTCCGGCGCAATGTGGTGATCGATGAGGTGGTGCTGGACCGGCCGCGCCTCGTAGTCGAGGTCGCGGCGGACGGCACGACGAACTTGCCGGCGCTCGCGGAAACCGGCGGCGCGGATGCGGGTGACGGCGCCGCCGGCGACGCCGAGCTGAGCATCGATCGATTCCAGGTGAAGGACGGGCTGATCGGATACGTCGACGAGGCGAACGGAACGGTGGTCCGGCTCGAGGGCGTCGACCAGGAGCTGCGGCTGGATGGCTCGATCACGAGCGGCGAGCTGTCGCGCGTCGCGTTGGAAGGCATCTTGAGCATCGCGGGGGTGGACGCGAACCTGCCGGGCCTGGCGTTCCCGCTGCGTGACATCGCGTTGCGGGTCGAGCATCGGATCGACCTCGACCGCGGCGCGGACCGTCTCGAGCTCGAGACGCTGAACGTCACGGTTCAGGAAGTCGCTCTGAATGTAGCGGGCAGTGTGCAGGCGCTGTCGGACCCGGCGACGCGGTCGGTGACGCTCACCGCGAGCACGGGCAGCTTCGACGTGGCGCGGTTGATCGCGTCGCTGCCGCCGGCGCTGCTCGGTGATAGCGGCGAGCGCCCGATCGACGCGGCGGGCGGCCGCGCGAGTGTAGACGTCGCCGTTTCCGGGCGCGTGGGGGAGGGCGCGATGCCGGTGGTCGACGGCACGCTCCGTCTCGATGACGTGGCGCTGGCGTACGAGGGGTCCGGCAGCGTGGTAACCGGGTTGAAAGGCCAGGTGGCGTTCTCGATGGATTCGGTGGCGACGGACGGCGTGACCGGCAGGTTGCTCGGCGAGCCGCTCGAGGCAGCGTTCAACATCCACGACTTCGCGAAGCCACGGGGCCGGGTGGAACTGCGCACGTCGCTCGCGCTGGATGAGGCGCAACGGCTCGGGCTGCTGCCCGAGGGCACGCGCGGCGCGGGCGATGTCGCGCTGGACGTGACCGCAGCGGGGCCGATGACGGAGCCGGCGGGGCTGCGGCTCGAGGGGAGCATCGGCCTGGCCGGTGTCACACTCGAGACGCCGGCGCTCGACGTGCCGCTCCGGGTGGAGACGGGTCGGCTCGAGTTGCGCGGCCGCGAGCTGGCCGGCAGCCAGCTGAGCGCTCGGCTCGGCGAGAGCGACGTGACGCTCGACCTCGAGGCGGCGGATTGGCTGCCGTTCGCGCTGGGTGACAGCACGACCGTGCCCGCAATCACGTTCGCCGCCGTTTCACGCCTCTTCGATGCGGACGAAGTGCTCGGCCCGAGCGACGCGCCGTACTCGTACAATCAGCTGTTTTTCGCGCAGCTCACGGGCGCCGACGTCGATGGTCTGACGCCGGCGCAGGCGGCGGAGGCGATCGGACTGGGGATGCCGCGGCTCCCGCCGATGCGGCTGGACGGCCGCGTGCGCGTGGCGAAGTTCGTCCACGGAGGCAGCGCGTTCGATGAGGTCGACATCGCGGTGGCCGCGCGCGACGGCGAGCTCGAGGTGCGCGCGGCGAGCTTCCGCATGATGGGCGGCGGCGTGCACCTGACCGGGCGGCTCAGCCCGGCGGCGGGCGAGGCGCGGGAAGGCGCCGTGCACTCTCTGGTGCTGGACTCCGCCGTGAACGACGTCACGGCGGACGGGTTCCTCGAGCGGTTCACGACGTTCCGCGACCGCGTGGGCGGCTCGCTGCTGCTCGCGGGCTCGGCGCGCATGAACCTCGACCGCTATCTGCTGCCGGAGCGCGAGAGCGTGGGCGGGGAGGGGAACATCGCGTTCCTGGACGGCCGCCTCGAGAACTGGCCGCTGACCCGCATGCTGGGCGAGCGGCTCGGCATCGGCAGCCTCGACACGCTGGCGTTCCGGGACTGGAGCGGCCAGTTCCGCGTTGCGAGCTCGGCGGTCGTGCTCGACGAGATGCTGCTCGAGGCCGGCGACCTGGCCGTGCGCGCGGCCGGGTCGTTCCACCTCGGCGGCAACCTCGATCTTGGCGCGACGGTGTATGTGCCGCCGGAGACGGCGTCGCGTGTGCCGGGTGCGCCCGCCGCGTTCGTGGCGAACGTCGCCGAGCTCGCCGGCGATGAGGATGGCCGCATCCCGATCGGTGCGCGCATCAGCGGCACGGCGAAGAACCCGTCGATCCGCCTGGACATGTCCGAGGCCGGCGCGCTCGCGGCGAACCGTGCACGCGAGGCCGCGCAGGCCGAGGCACGGGAGCTCGCGGGGCGCCTCATCGGCGACGCGCTGGG
>JBOHRM010000106.1:0-7059 GCA_050732715.1 Longimicrobiales bacterium | reverse complement strand
CTGTTCCACTACCGTCGAGGCGATGTGGCGCCGCTCGAGGTCACGGCGCGTGCCGACCTGCCGTTCCCCGGCCTCGAGCGTACCACGCACCGGGCCACCTGGGAACGCGGGCGTTCCGCCCGCTGCGGGCCGTGCTGACCCTCCTGCACGTCTCCGACCTTCATTTCGGCCCGCACTTCGTTCCGCGCGCGGCGGACGCGCTGCTGCGCGCGGCGATCGAGCTCGGGCCCGACATCGTCGTCATCAGCGGCGACCTAACGCAGCGCGCGAAGCGACGTCAGTTCGAGGAGGCGCGCGCATACCTGGACAAGCTGCCGCGCGTGCCGACGGTCGTCGTGCCGGGAAACCACGATGTGCCCGTGTATCGTATCATCGAGCGAATCTTCCGGCCTCATGCGCTGTACAAGCAGTACATATCGACCCAGCTCGACGCCGTGCTGTATCACGATCTCGCCGTGATTGTAGCGCTCGACTCGACGAGCCCACTCCGTACGATCACGAATGGCCGTATCCGGCAATGGCAGCTGGATTTCTGCGCGCGCGCGTTCGAACGTGCGGCGCCCGGCGCGGCACGCGTGGTGGTTGCGCACCATCATTTCGCGCCGGCGCCCGACTATGTGAAGTCGCGGACACTGTCGGGCTCGAAGCGTGCGCTCGACTGGTTCAAGGAATTGAATGTGGACCTGATCCTGGGCGGGCACCTGCACCGCGCGTATATCGGCAGCTCGCTCGATCTGTATCCGGGTCAGGACCGTGACCGCGGAATCATCATCGTGCAGTCGGGCACGACCACGTCGCGTCGAGGCCGCGCGCGTGAGCGCGAGAAGAACACGTTCAACCTCATCCGCATCGGCGACCAGGTGATCCGCGTAACGCACTACATGTATTTCGACGAGCCGGATGCGTTCGCCCCTGCCAGCCGCCACATCTTCCCCCGGCCCGGTCGCGACTACTTGGTCGAGACGACTCGGGCCGAAGAGGAGCCGATGATGCTCGCACCGCCGGTCGGCGTGCGAGAACAGTCCTCCGCAGCCGCGCCACACCGCGAGGACTGATCGATGAAGCTCCCGGGCAAGTATGGAATGCTCGCGCAAAGGCGCGAAGCTCGCCAAGGATCCGCTGAGAATTCTTGGCGACCCCTTCGCGCGCTTGGCGTCTTGGCGCGAGCATTCCTACCATCGACCGTGACGTTGGCCATGGCGTTTCTGCTCGACGCCGCTGCGCCCGTGCCGGCGCTGGCGCAGGGCGTGCCGTTCGCCGACTCGGTCGAAATCGCGGAGATTTCGTTCGACGGCGCGCGCGCGTTCGATGAGGAGGTGCTCGCCAGCACGATCGTGTCCGCCGCGACCCGATGCTACTCGCTGCGGCCGCTCTGCTGGCTCGACATCGGCAGGGATCGACAGTTCCTCGATTCGCGCGTGCTCGAGGCGGACGCGGTCCGGCTGCGCGTATTCTACTATCGTCAGGGTTTCCGCGAGACCGAGATTGCGTTCGACACGACACGACGAGGCGGCCGGACACACATCACCTTCCATATCGATGAGGGCCAGCCGGTGCGCGTCGCCACGATCGACTTCGACGGCGCGGGCGACATGCCGGGCTCCGTGACGCGCGGGCTGCCGCTCGCCGTGGGACGGCCGCTGAGCTTGATCGACTACGAGGCCGCACGTGACACGATCACGGGCCGATTGCGCGACCTGGGCTATGCGCTGGCCGACGTGTTCGCGAGCTACGACATCCCGGCCGACTCCCCCAACGGGGCGCGCGTCCTCTACGAGCTCGCGCCCGGGCGGCGCGCGCGGTTCGGCACGATCGAGATCGCGGGAGCCGCGAGCGTGAGCCAGGACGTGGTGACACGCATGCTGAGGTTCCGCAGCGGTGATGTGTACAGCCAAGCGGCGCTGCTCAGCAGTCAGCGCAACCTCTTCGCGCAGGAGCTGTTTCGGCACGCCGAGCTTCGACCCGTTACCTCGGCGGAGAGCGACACGCTGGTCGATGTGGTGGTTCAGGTGAACGAAGCCCGGCTGCACCGCGTCGGGTTCGGGCTCGGGATCAGCACGGCGGACTACGTGAACGCCGAAGGCCGCTGGGCGAGCCGCAACTTCCTGGGCGGCGCGCGGCGGCTCGAGTTGCGCGGCCGCATCGCGAACGTCTTCGCGAACCCGTTCAGCGAGACGATACCGCTGTTGTTCGAGGATCCGAGCGCCGACATCTATCGCCGGCTGGCCGGCAGCATCACGGCGGATTTCTCGCAGCCTCACTTCTTCGATGCCAGGAACACGCTCGGCGCTGGCGTCTACGTCGAGCGCTACAGCCTGCCGAACGTCTTCGTGCGCTCGGGCGGCGGCGGCTACGTCTCGTTCACGCGTGCGTTCGATCCCGGCAATGCGCTGACACTCGGCTATCGTCCCGAGCTGACCGAGCTCGAAACCGCCGGCGGCGACCGCATCTTCTGCCTCGGCTTCCTTGCGTGCGAGCCCAATGACATCGACGCGTTGCGCGAGCTGCATTGGCTGTCGCCGGTCGTCGCATCGTGGACGATCGACCGGTCGAACAGCATCTTCGAGCCGAGCCGAGGTTTCGCGATCCGGCTCGATGCCGAGCACGCCGGCGCGGCGACGGGCTCCGATTTCTCGTACACTCGTCTGCTCGCCGACTTCACGGACTACTCGACGCTCGCGCGTGATCTCGTGCTCGCCTTGCGCGTGCGCTTCGGCTGGGCCGGCCAGCTCGGCGCGGCGGACACGATGCTCGGCGTGCACCCGCAGAAGCGGTTATTCGCGGGCGGACCGAACAGTGTGCGCGGCTTCGCCTTCTACCGGCTCGGCCCGAAGGTGCTCACCGTCGACGCGGCCGAATGGCTTGCACGTCCGGCCGATGCCGAGAACGGCGGCGCCGGCTGCACCGCGCAGCAGATCAACGGCGGCACCTGCGATGCACATGCGTTCGCCGAGAGCAGCCCCGAGCTGTTCGAGGTGCGCCCGACGGGCGGCACGGTGCTCTACGAGGCCAATGTCGAGCTGCGTTTCCCGGTGTTCCGCGATCACGTTCACGGCGCGACGTTCCTGGATGTCGGCCAGGTATGGATCGACCGGCAGTCCGCGCGGCTCGGTGACGTGGTCGTGACGCCCGGCGTCGGTGTCCGCTACTTCAGCCCGATCGGGCCGCTCCGCGTCGACATCGGCTACAACCCCCTAGGCGTCCAGGAGCTCGACGTCGTGACGACAGAGGTCGAGTACTGTCCGCCGAGCGGCGGCGATTGCGAGGCGATCGTTGCGGACAGGGTCTACGACCCCGCCACGCTGCGCAACACGGAGCTGCTACAGGGGCTCGGCGCCGTCTCTTGGGACCCGCGCCGCTCGTTCTTCGATCGGCTCCAGCTGCACTTCTCGATCGGGCAGGCGTTCTAGTGCTTCACCACGTCGATGTCGGCACGCACGAACGGCTTGTGATCGCCCCCGCGGCCACCAGGTCGGGCCGCTCATGAGCCGCGCCGCTCGCTACGCGCTGTGGATCGCCGGCGGGTTCCTCATCGGGATCGGCATCACCGTGCTCGCGCTCGTGGTGCTCACACGAACGGAGTGGGGCCTCGAACGCGCCCGCCGCTTCGCCATCGGCTGGCTCGAGGATCGCGTCAACGGCGAGCTGAACATCGGCCGGCTTTCTGGCCGCTCGCTGCTGGCCGGCGTGACGGTCCACGACCTGTCGATCGACGATCCGCAAGGCCGACCGTTCGTCAGCGCCGACAGCGTGGCGGCCTACTACAGCTGGCGGAACCTGATCCGCGGCGAGATCGTGTTCGACAGCGTCACGCTCCACGCGCCTCGGCTGTACATGGAGCAGTTGGCGGGTGACACGCTCTGGAACTATGAACACATCTTCGCGGACACTACGCCCGATGAGCCGGATGGCGCCCGCCGGTTGATCGCATTCGAGGACGCGCGCATCGTGGACGGGCTCGTGGTCGTGCGCCGGCCGTGGGAGCCGGACGGGCCCGTCGAGCCTGACGATACCGCGCGGCTCATCCTCGAGGACGCGCCCGGCGGGTTGCTCCAGGTCTGGCGGTTCGAGGACGTGAACGGTGAGCTCGATCGCGTCATCTGGGAGTCGCCGCTCGAAGAAGGCAAGCTCTTCGCCGCGCGGACGCTCTCGACGCGGGCGTTCCTCTGGAAGGACCCGGCGCTGCTCCGTGATGCGCGCGGCACGCTCACGCTGGTCGACTCGATCGTCTCGTTCGAGTTCCCGGAGCTCGAGCTGCCGTCCACGCGCGCGGCCGCGATCGGCCGCATTATCATCCGCGAGCGCAATCGCTACGACGTGCGCATCGAGTCGGACGACATCCAGTTCGCCGACCTGCAATGGCTCTATCCGCCGCTGCCGGAGGACGCGAAGGGCAGCATGGTGATGCGCATCCAGACGCAGCAGCCGAAGGGCACGTTGTTCCTGGCGGAGGATGCGAACATCGAGGCGCCCGGCACGCACATGGTCGGTACGCTCGGCATCGTCCTAGGCGATACGTTGTACTTCACGCGCGTCGACCTGCGCGCTTCCCCGCTCGACGTCGATTTCCTCGAACGTGTGCTGCCAGGAGAGCTGCCCGTCGAGGGGTTGCTCGTAGGCACCGTCGAGGTCGAAGGGCCGATCTCGGCGCTCGATACGCGGGGCAGCTTGCGCCTGACCACGGGGCCGGCCAGCGGCTCGGCCGTGCGCTGGGACGGCATCCTCGATCTGCGCGGCGGCGCGCGCGGCTTCGCGACGCGCCGGCTCACCACCGAGCTGGACGGCGTCGACCTCTCGCTGCTGAGCGCCATCCGACCCGATTTTCCGATCGACGGCGTGATCGATGGCCGGCTCGAGGCGAGCGGCCGGCTCGATCGTGGCCTCCGCCTCGATGGCAACTTGCGGCATCAGGCCGGCGGCCGGCCGGCGTCGACGCTCGAGGGCGGCGGCACGCTCGAGCTGTCGAACGGTGAGGCCACGCTCGATATCGAGCTCGATGCGGCAGCGCTCGCGCTCGAGGAGATCGGGGCGCGTGTGCCGGCGCTCGCAGGCCTGCACGGCGTGGCGCGCGGCGCTGTTCGACTGCGGGGCCCACTCGAGCAGCTCGGACTGGTGGCCGATCTCGAAACGCCGGCCGGCGGTATCGGCTTCGAGACGCGGCTCACGCTCGGCGGCGAGCGCGGCGGCATCGCGGCGAGCGGGCACCTCGACGATTTCCGCCTGCGCGCACTCAGCGACAGCCTCCCCGACGCGACGCTCGCCGGCCGCTTCGGCATCGATCTGCTCGGCAACGATCTCGCCTCGATGCGCGGCGCCGTCAGGCTCGACCTCGACGGTTCCGAGCTCGTCGGGCTGCCGATCGAGCGGACCGTGTTTCGCGGCTCGCTCGACCGCGGACTGCTGCGAATCGACACGCTCACGGCCGTGGCGCCCGGCATCGACGTGCGAGCGCACGGCGAGCTCGGCCTCGTCGTCGGTCGTATGGGAGAGCTCGTGATCGAGGTGGCAAGCGCGTCGCTCGAGCCGCTCGAGCCCGTTCTCTTCGACGAAATCGTCGATCCCACGACGCCGCGGCTCGCCGGCGCTGCGCGCGCACGCGGCACGGTGTCGGGGAACCCCGCCCGTCTCGGATTCGATGCGGAGGTGATCCTCGACGACCTCGTCTACGGCGGCGGGACCATCTCGGGCGCGAGCGTGTCCGTCGAGGGCGAGCGCTCGGACGCGGGACTCCGGCTCACGGCCCTCGCCAGGGCCGACACGATGCGGATCGGCGGACGCAGCGCGGATTCGGTCACCGTCCAGGTCGACCGTGACGGCGGCATCAGCGCCGCGACCGTCCGCGCCTGGCGATCGGGCACGCCGCTCATCGTCGCCTCGGGCACGGCGAGCCCGGTCGAGGACGAGACCGCTGTTCGCATCACCGAGCTGACCATCGGTTCGGAAGGCGCCGCGGCCGCCGACGGCCCGGACGGCGGGAGTCCGGGGCAGGGCTCCCGATCCGCTTGGTCGCTCGCGGATACCGCCGTGCTCACGTTCGGACCGCTCGGCGTCAACGTCTCCAGCTTCACGCTCCGAAGCGCGACCGCCGGCGCCGCGCTGCGTGCGGCTGGTACTCTCGCCTGGCTCGACACGGTTCCAGCGCCCGACCCGGCCCCGCTGCCGCTCGACTTCACCATCGACGTGGATCGCGTCCCGGTCGGCGACGCCATGCGTCTCTTGCGCGATGGGATCGATGCGGGCGGCGTCATGAACGGCCGCATACGCATCGCGGGCGATGCTCGCGCCCCAGAGATCGACGGCCATATCGCGGTCGAGCAGCTTCGCTTCGAGAACGCCAACCTGGACGAGGTCGACGTTCGCTTCGACTACGGGGACGCGCAGCTCGACGCACAGCTCGAAGGTCTACACGGCGGGCGCCGCGTGGTCCGCGCGGACGGCCGCATCCCGCTCGACCTCCGTTTCGCCTCCGGCGTCGAACGCCGCCGGGATGCGCCACTCGCCATGCGGATCGAGGCCGACAGCCTGCCCGCCGGCCTCGCCCTCGCGGTGTTCGACGGGTTCCGCGATGTGCACGGCGTCATCGATGGCACGGTGGCCGTCGACGGGTCCGCGCTCGAGCCGACATTCGGCGGCGGATTCGCACTGCGCGAAGGCCAGCTGACCTGGGACGCACTCGGCGTCCGCTACCGCGACGTCGCCGGCACGTTTCGCGTCGACTCCGGGCCCGCGGTCGCGGTCGACTTCAGCGCCCGCTCCGCCGATCCCCGTACGGGATCCGACGTCGGGCGCGGGGCGCGCGTCACGGGCACGATCGATCTCTCGACAGCTTCCGACCCCGGACTCGACCTCACGATCGATGCGGACCACCTGCTCGCCGCGCGCCGACGCGATGTCGAGATGATCGTTTCGGGTACCGCCTCGATCGGCGGCAACTATCGCGCTCCAGAAGTCAGCGGAAACGTGCACGTCGACGGCGGGACACTCTACCTCGACGAGATCTATCGGCAGTACCTCGTCGTCGGACTCGAGGACCCGCTCCTGTTCCAGGTGGTCGACACC
>JBOHRM010000105.1:0-7798 GCA_050732715.1 Longimicrobiales bacterium | reverse complement strand
CACCCGTGACGAATAGTGCGGCCGCGCCGATCGGCGTGCTCTCGCCGTAAGCGTCGAACACGATGGCCTCGCCGGCGCACGCAACGGCCGTGAGCACGGGCTGCAACGCGACCTCGACCGCGGATGTGGCACCCGCGCTCAGGGTGATCTCGGCCGTGCTGCTGAACACCGGGTCGGCGCCGCGACGCAGCTCGAGCGCGAGCACGAAGTTCTCCGCGCTCGCGCGTAGCGGCACCGCGATCTGCACACGAACCTGAACGGCCGATGGGTCGAACGGCAGCTCCGACTCGAAACGGACGTCGGCGCTGTCGAGGATCGTGACCGCGAGCCGATCGGTACGAGCGTACGCTTCGGGAACCCCGCCCGCGGCGTTGCCGAACGATGCGCCGACGGCGAGCTGCGCGGGCGCGGGAAGGGCCGGCTCCTGTAGATCGCCATCGGCGCATGCGTCGAGCGACAGCGCGATCGCGACGGCGGCGACACGGTACGAGCGAGCGACCGCGTTCACCCGATGCGCTACGCCGACACGGCCGTTTTCGCGCATACGATCATCGCGGGGTACGCGTTGCCACGGCTACGCCTACATCGAGGCCGATGAATCCGCTCTCCGCATCGGGTCGCACGGCGAGCCGGCCGAAGCGCGCACGCGCGGTGGGAACGAGCAACGCTGAGCTCAGCGGGAGCTCGATGCCGGAACCGATGGTGATGCTGTAGCCTTCATCGGTGCCGTTATCGCGGCCGATGAGTCGAGCGTCGAGCGACGGCGTCAGAACTACGCCCCCCGCTGGTATGCGGAACGCGGTGCCGCCGTAAATGAGGTCCTGAGCCGGCGTCAGCTCGACGATCTCGGTGTAGCGGCCTTCCCCGCGGCGCAGGTACCCGGCGTAGACGATGCCGCCCGCCCGTGTACCGGCGGCGAAGGCATAGGATGCCAACGCCTGCAGCCGGTCGCCGGCCTGGTAGATGTTCGAGCCGGCCGAAACGTCCGCGGCAAAGTGCTGCCACGTCAGTTGGAGCGACGCCTTGCCCGCCAACCCGAACGTGCGATCGATCGCGGCGCGTACGTGCACCTGGTTGCCCGGCCGATACGCGAAGCCGGTGGCGGCGACGGGCTCGAACTCGAGCGCCACCAGATAGCTCGCGCTTACGCCGAACACGGACGCCTCGTCGAGTGGCAATGCGGCCGCCGCGCTCGCGCCCGTGCCACCGCCGCTCCCCCAGTCCGTTATCGCAAAAGGCAGGACGTCCGCCGCGATCACGCCCGCGACGTCCATCTCTTCCGACGTCAGCTCCGTACGGCCCGTGGGTGCGAGTGCGATCGCCGAAATGCGAAGCCGGTCTCCTGGCACGGCGTACGTCAAACGCACCTCAGTATCGGTCAGCCCGGCAAGCGTGGACTTCGAGCCATCATTCCGCGAAAGCGCAGCGCGCGCGTAGAAGCTCGACGCCCGCGCCTCGAAGTGCTCCGAGAGCCGTGCGCGAACCGTGAGCGGCACCGCGAACAGCGTGATGCCTTCGACACCCGTGGCGTTGGACGAACCGAACGAATACGACTCGAAGCTGACGCCCGCCTGGCCATCGAAAGGAGGCGACTGCGCCTCCACCGCCACGCCAGCGCAGGCGTGGGTCAGCACGACGACGACGCAGAGCGACGTCAACCGCCGGGCCTTCATGGGCCGCCTCCCGGCGGGCGGATAATGACTTCGACCGTGCCGCGCCGATTCAAACCCTCGACACCGAGCACCTCGGGCGTCGGATTGCGTAGCGCCGGGTCCGGCAATGCGGCCTCGAGAAGCTCGAACCGCACGATGTCGCCGAACGCGCCCGCCTCCTGCAGCCCGAGCCGGACCAGAGCGACGCGATCCATCGCCTCCGCCCGCCAGAGCTCCTCGCTCCGCGTCCATTGGGCCCGAGCAGGTTCGAACGCCGGATCGTGGTCCAGCGCGCGCACGAAATGCTGCGTTGCCGTCAGGTAGTCGCCTGCGTCCATCGCTTCGAGGCCGTAGCCGAACTCGAGCAGCGCCTGCACGTTCTGTGTCGCGTGACGCGTGATGCGTGCGCGCTCCGCGACCGTGAGCTGTATGTCCATGCGCGCGTAAAGCTCCAGCGCGAGCCTCTTCTGCATATCGAACACGCGGGCGAGCGCTGCCTGATCGCGAAGCGGATCCGGCGCCGCGTCCGGCCATTCGGATACGCGTACGAGGAGCGCCTGAGCGGACAACTGGCCGGCAACCGCCTCGACTCGACCCTGCACGATGCGGCCGGCCCGGAGCAGTCGCCCGCCGCGCGCGGCAGTGGCCGGATCGACGCGGCCGGACTTGCCGAGCTCGATCTCCGCCAGCAACGCATTCAGTTGTGTGCGTTCGAGAACGCGCAACCGGCCGGTCAGCCCGAGGTCCGTCGTGAGGAGCTCTGCCAGCGCCGTACCGAGCACGCGGAGCTCCGGGTCGTCCGTCACCGTGAGGAACGGAAAGACGCCGACGGTATTCGGTTCGGGCGGCGTATCCGCCGTCTGCTCCTCGCGGGCCAGCGCGTCACGAACCGCCGCCTCGAGCTCGCGCTGCTCGAGTGCGGTGAGCCGTGCCTGGACCCACTGCTTCAGATCGCTGCTGTGACCCGTCTCGAGATACGTGCGATAGAATGCCCGCGCCTCGGTCCACCGGCCGAGGTCCTCGAGCGCAAGCGCGAGATGGAATCCGGCGACCGGCTCGGTGGCCGCGATCGGATCGAGCAGTCGACGCGCAGCCTCGGGCTCGCCCGCCAGGCGGTGCGCTTCCGCGAGCCGAACCCGCGCCCCGACATCCGCCGAGTCCGCCATCACGGCTGCCCGAAGTTGGGGGATCTCCGACGGCGTCGGTGGAGGAGGCAGTGTCGCGCAACCAGCTGCACCGCAAACCAGACCGGCGACGACGAGGCGCCTACCGTACATTGCGCGGCCCTCGCTCGCTGTTGGTTCGCCCATGACTCGCCAGAACGGCGGGAATGAACGAACGCTTCGCGCCTATAGTATACGGCCCGGCGATGCCCCGCGATATCGCACGTTCATGCGGTAGCGATGCTCGACTCGACCGAAGGCATGCAGGCACGGCCCAATGACTTCCCCCGTATGCTCGACGTCACCTTAGCGCGCCGCGGCGCGGCGGGTCCACGGATTGGCAGGACTAGGAACTTTCGGAAGGTGACCCTTGCGGCCGGCAACTTGATTCATAACATTGTTGCGAACGTACCTCAAGCCCCGGTTGGGTGAATCATGAGCGCGCGCGACGATCGGGTACCGCTCCTTCTGGGACTCGCCGTCCGACTCCTGCCCGCGGACGTGCGAGAAGAGGTCTTGGGCGATCTCCTGGAGCTTTGGCGGACCGAGGTGAGCCATCAGCCCTGGGCGCGGCGCGTCCTCTGGCTGTTGCGCCAGCCGCTGGCGGCGGCCATTTCGCGGTTGCGGTTCGGAGGGCCCTTCCTCGACGGTCTGCGCCAGGACCTCGCCTACGCCATTCGCTCGCTTCGCCGCGCCCCGGGGGTGACCACCGGCATCGTGATCACGCTCGCGCTTGGCCTCGGAGTGAACATGGCGATGTTCAGCTTCCTGGACGTCGTGTTCCTGCGCCCGCCCGCCGGCGTCCGCGAGCCCGGGGAGGTGCGCCGCGTCTGGACAGAAATCCAGTTTCGGAGCGGTGCGCAGTTCTGGTCCGGCTTCTCGTATCCGCAGTACGCGGCCGTCCGATCGGCGCTCGGCGGTCGGGTGTCCACGACCTTGTACCTTTCGCCGAGCGACATGTGGCTCCGGCATGAGGGCCGCGAGCTCGAGGCGTCGACGTCGTATACGGCCGCGAACTATTTTGGTCTCCTTGGCGTGCGGCCTGTGCTCGGCCGCTTCTTCACCGCCGAGGAGGACCGTCTCGGTGCAGGTGCGAGCGTCGCCGTCGTGAGCCAAGCATTCTGGCAGCGCCAGCTCGGTGGCGATCCCTCGGTGCTCGGCGGCGAAGTGCTGATCGCAAGCAGGCCGTACGCGATCATCGGCGTCGCCGGCGAGCGATTCACCGGCGTCGAGCTCGACGCAACCGACATCTGGCTCCCGCTCGGCTCGGGGCGCGCAGGCGCAACGCCGTGGTGGACCACGCACAGTGCAAACGGCTTCCAGATCGTGCTGCGTCCGCCGGCGGACATGGAGGATGCCGCGGTCACCGAGCGCGTCGCCAATGGTCTTCGCAGTCCCGAGGCGCTGCGGCGTCCCGCCGACACGGCAACCGTGGTGCGACTCGGTTCGATCATTCGTGCGCAGGGTCCGGGTGACAAGGATCAGGAGGTGCGGATTGCGACACGGCTCGCCGGCGTCACGATCATCGTCCTGCTCATCGCGGGCGCGAACGTGATCAACCTGCTGCTCGCGCGCGCGGTGCGGCGCCGACGGGAGACTGCCGTGCGCCTCGCCATGGGCATCTCGCGCAGTCGCCTCGCGCGGCTCATCCTCACGGAAACCGTGCTGCTCGCGCTCCTCGCCACCGCGGCCGGGGTGCTCGCCGCCTACTGGGGCGGGGCACTCCTGCGCGGTCTGCTGCTGCCCGGCGTGCAATGGGCGGACTCGGCGACGCCGATGCACTGGCGCGTCATCGCACTCGCACTGGCCACCGGCATCGGCGCGGGGCTTGTCGCCGGACTGCTGCCGGCCATCCAGGCAGTGAAGACGGAGTTGACGGGTGCGCTCAAGGCGGGCGCCGCGGACGGGCACGCGCGCCGCTCGCGCGTGCGGTCGGCGCTGGTGATCGCACAGGCTGCGCTGTCCGTGGTGCTGCTCGTGGGTGCCGGATTGTTGGTGTCGAGTCTCGCCAATGTGCGCGCACTGCGCACCGGCTTCGACACGCGCCGGATCGTCTTGGGCGGCGTGAGTTTCGAAACGCCGGATTCAGCGCGCGATGCGCGTCTGCCGCAGGCGTTCGCCGGGATGGTCGACCGGCTGCGCGGCGCGCCCGGCGTGGAGGAGATCGCGCTGGCCAAGGTCGCTCCGACACGAGGCTTCAGCACGATCGACTATCACCCGGACGTCGACACGACGCAATACCCGAAGCCGTTCGCGACGTACAACGTCGTGTCGCCGGAGTTCTTCGCCGCCACCGGCACGCGGGTCCTGCGCGGAGAGGACTTCCCGCGTCGAGTCGGTGCGATGCCGACGGTGGCCATCGTGAACGAGGCCATGGCGCGAGCGCAATGGCCGGGAATGGATGTGCTGGGCCGCTGCTTGCGGTTCGCGTCCGACGGTCCCTGCTACGGCATCATCGGTGTCGTCGAGACCGCGCTCTTCGGCGAGCTGCTCGAGGATCCGCATCCGCAGTTCTATCTCCCGGCGGACAATCCACCGGCCGAGGCCGGACGCTGGTACCCTTCGCTCGCGTCGCTGCTCGTGAAGGCCATGCCCGGCGCACGCGATGCGGCGATCGCCGAGGTGCAGCGCGTGCTGGGCGAAACGTTCCCCGGCGGGCGGACGTCGATCAGCACCATGGAGCGGCTCCTCGAGCCGGAGTACCGGCCGTGGCGCCTCGGGGCGACGCTGTTCACCGCGTTCGGTCTCCTCGCGCTGATCGTCGCCGCGGTCGGGATCTACGGCACCGTCTCCTACGCCGTGGCGCAGCGGACGCACGAATTCGGCATCCGCGCTGCGCTCGGCGCGCGGGCGAGCGACATCCTGCGTCACGTGATCGGCGGGAGTCTCCGCACCGTCACCATCGGCGTCGCCGCGGGCATCGTCCTGGCCATCGCCGGCGGACGCTTGGTGGCTGCCCTGCTGTACGGTATCGAACCTGGTGAACCGCGGGTGATGCTCGGCGTCGCGACCGCGCTGCTCGTCATTGCCGCTCTGGCCGCCTTCGGTCCGGCCAGGCGAGCCGCGCGCGCGGATCCTGCGGCGGCGCTGCGGGCGGAGTGAACGCGCACCAGCTTCGAGGTTGGCGGGTGGCTGCGGTGTTTGACAATTTTATTCCCTGACGGGCCCTTAGTCGCTCGCGCGCGGCATCGACCCAGATCGAGCCGGCGCGCATGTCGTAGGAACGTGCGCGCCGGCTCGTCCGACGGGCCGTGTTTCGATCGCGGCCCGCACCACGATATCTGGGATCGAGGCGCCATGATCGGAGATGATCACGAGACCGGCCGGTCGCGCGGCGCGTGACGCACGATGAACACGCCCTCGCGCATGCTCGTGACCACGACGATGCCGCTGTCGAAGAACGGGTAGTTGCTCCACGAGCCGGAGAAGCCGGGCACGTCCTCGCCCCACGGGACGGTGTCGAACCAGCCGACTTCCCGCGGCTGAGCCGGGTCCGACACGTCGAGGATGCGCAGACCGCTGACGTAATTGGACTGGTACATGTAGCGCCCGCGCACGTAGAGGTTGTGATCGGTCGCCACCGTCTCGCCCAAGTGCTCGGTGACCAGCACGGGATCCTCGAGGTCGCCGATGTCCCAGACCAGCGTGCGCGTGCGCGGCGCATTGCCGGTGAGCTCATCGCCTTCATCGTTCATGAAGAAAAAACGATGGTCGTCGGAGATCCAGCCCTGATGCAGGTAAGCGACGTTCGGGTACGCGGCGGTGCCGAGCGGCTCGGGGTTCTCCTTGTCCGTGACGTCCGCGATGCTGAGCGCGGTCTCGTTCGCGCCGAAGCAGATCTCGCGGTCACGGTACCGCTCATCCGGGCCACGGTACGTGATGCACTGCGCGTCGTGGCTGTAGCCGGTGCGCGCGTTGCCGGTCCGCGTGTCGGAGAAGCAGCCGGCGAACTTCGGGTTGGCGGGTTCGCGGACGTCGATCATGTGCAGGCCGCCGCCGCACGTCTCGCCGCCCATGTTCGCACCGACGACGTAGGCGAAGCCGGTCTCCTCGTTCATCACGATGTTGTGCGCGCTGTGGATGCGGTCGTAGTGCGCGGTCTCCTCGAACGTGACCGGCGCATCCGAGACGTCGCGCAGCTGGCGCAAGTCGAAGACCTGCACGCCGTGCGGGCCGGCGCCGTCGGAGACGATGAACGCGTGGTCCGCGTGGACCTTGACGTCACGCCACAGATTCGGGTTCGCGCCTTCGTGCAGCGGCAGCTCGCCGAGGTAGACGGGGTTCGCCGGGTCGCCCAAGTCGATGAATACGGTGGCGTCTCCACGACCGACGATCGCGTACTCGCGGCCGGTCTCGGCGTCGGTCCAGCCCCAGAGGTCATTCACGATCATGCCGCGGCCGCCGCCGAGCGCGCTGACCGGCAGAAACGACACGAGATCGACGTCGCTGCACGCGAACGGCCCGGCCTCGCCGTTCGTGCAGCTGCGCTCGCCGCCCGTGACCGGATCTAGCGACGTCGCCTCACTGAACACCGCGCCATCCGGCTGCCACGCTTCACCGACCTTGCGGTAAACCAGACCGACGCCCTCGAAGTAGTCCTGGCCGGGCGCGCCGAGAACGGCGACGTCGTCACGCGCGGCGACCGAGCTGCCCAGAAACCCGAACGGCTCCTCACCTTCGACGGTCTGCACGACGCGCCAATCCCCGCTCGACGCGTCACTGCGGAAGATCACCGCCGCGCCGTTGCGGTTGTGCGCCGGCGCGCCGACGATCACGTCGCCGCCCGAGACGGCGAGGCTGAGGCCGAAGGCGCTGCCGGGCGCGAGCCCGTCGGGTCTCAACCGGCCGACCTCCTCCCAGCCACCCGTGCCGGTGCGCTGGTATTGCAGCACCTCGCCAGTCGCCTGGCCGGCCAGCGGCGCGGCGACGAACGCGTTGTCGGCATCGAGCAATACGGCAGCGCCGAAGCCGGCCGGCACGTCC
>JBOHRM010000104.1:0-1361 GCA_050732715.1 Longimicrobiales bacterium | reverse complement strand
AGGATGTGGAGCTCGACCGAGCGGAGCGGGCGGTGGGCAGAGCGGTCAGTCATTTGCGCCGTGGTTTGGGTATCGCCGGCCGGTCACGCGTCACCATGATACTACTTGCGTTGCGTAAATAGCAATACGGGCCGGTCGGTGTCGCGGGGCGGCGGTCTACGCGACGCTGCGGCGGTTGGAAGGGAAGGGGCTCGTCTCGTCGTGGCGAATCGTACGCCGCGGATGCGTATCTCTCCGGCCGATTGGTGAGAGATGCCGAAACCCGACCGAACGACATGCCTGCCGACGGACGCGCCGTGCTGCTCGCCCGTGCCTGGCAGCTCAAGGAGGAAGTGCATCGGCGGCTGCTGGTCGAGCCCGCTGTCGCGGCGGTCACGTTCGCCGATCGAGTGCCGGGCATGAACCACCCGAATGAGGCCTATCGAATCGAGTCCGACAGATCGGCCTCGGCCTGATGGCAGGTGCGTTGCTCGGCAGCCTCGCGATCGCAGACGACGCGAACGCTCCGAAGATCCTCGGCGCCGTCGCCGCGCTCATGGTGATCGTCGGGCTTCTGGTATGCACGGTGCCGGCCATCCGAGCGTTGCGCATTGACCCCGCGGAGGCGTTGCGGGAGGCGTAGCCAGCGATCGTTTCACCCCGTAGGCTTCTAGTCTATCCGCCGCTTTCGCCACGCGCGCCGTGAGCCATCCGATTGTCGGCGACGCGAGTGCTCGCGGTGTTTGAAAGCACGCGCCCTCGGCGAATGCGAGCGATTAGAGAGGAGACCCGTGGCACGCCGATCCATTGCGACCGTGCTGGCCGCTGCAGCAATCGCACCTTCCGCAGGTGTTGCGCAGGAAGCGGCGGATGCCTACGTGAACGAAGATGCGCGCGAGTTGGTGCGGCTCGCGCGGCTCAGACGAAACACCGTCGACCGGCGCATCCGCGGAGGACCCTGCGCGTGATTCGGTACGACAGTCGAGGACCGATTCCGAACGCACGCGACGTGAACGATTGGCCGAGCGACGGAGGGTGCAGCGCACGATCGCCGTCGAAGAATGTGAACGTGAGTTCATCATCGCGGCGCCGAGCGACTCGGCCCTGCTGAACAGCGCTGAGCTTCCGCGAACGGCGTACGCAGACGACATCGAGCTGATATCGGCCGATGAGCTGCGCGCGATCGTCGATCGCGTGCGATCGATCCCGCGCGCATCGAGCTTCGAGCTGCCACGATTGCGATGGGGCATGCAGCTGCCGCGACGCTTTCGCTACAACCGCGTCGAGGGCCTGTCGCTCGGCGGCCGTCTGGTCTTCGATCTCGGCCAGGCAACGCTCGCTGCGGAAGCGCGCCTCGGCCTCGCCGATCGCGACCCGCGCGG
>JBOHRM010000103.1:0-5820 GCA_050732715.1 Longimicrobiales bacterium | reverse complement strand
GCACAACGGCGCTCGCCGTCTGGGACGACGCGCTCATCGAGTGGGGGAGCCGCATCACGGCCGCGCGCATCGAGTGGACGGCCGCGCACGCCGAGCCGTTCGCCCAATACTACGCCGAGATCGGCGGCGGATTCGGCGCTCGGCTGGTCTACGCTCCAGCCATCACCCTCGCCGAAGACGAGGCTGCCGCCGAGCCCGCGATCGCCGAGCCCGCCATCGCACGGGCGTTCGCCGATCGGCTGCGCCGCGTCTCGGCTCGCGAGCGCGAGCGCGGCCTCACGCTCGCTGGACCGCACCGTGACGATCTACTCGTGCTCACGGCGGGCGAGGAGGGCGAGATCGATCTCCGCGACTACGGCTCGGGCGGACAGCTGCGCACGGCCGCGATCGCGTTGCGCATGATCGAGGCAAAAACGATCCGCGAGGCGCGCGGCAGGCCGCCGCTCATCCTGCTCGACGACGTGTTCGCAGAGCTCGACGCCGGCCGATCGCGCCGCGTGCTCGCCCTGCTGGACGCGGCCGAGCGCGCCCAGGTCATCCTGACCGCGCCGAAGCCCGTGGACCTCGGCGGCGCCGCCGGCAGCGGCTTCGCGTCGTCGCTCGTGCATTGGCGTATCGCCGCGGGGCGGATCACCCCATGAGCACGCCACGGCAGGGCCCCGAGCGGCTAGGCGCCGTGCTCGAGTCGTTCCTGCGCGAATCGGCGTTCGGCGAGCGTGTGGCCCAGGCCGCGGTCGTGCCCGAGTGGGCCGGACGCGTCGGCCCCGGCATCGCCGCCGTCACCACGCCGCTCCGCGTCTCGCGCGGGACGCTCCTCGTCGGCGTCCGCTCGAGCGCATGGCTCATGGAGCTCCGGCTCATCGAGCGCAACATCCTCGAACGGCTCAACGCCGGCCGCACGGAGGGTAGGATCGAGCGAATCCGATTCCTGATGGTGGACGGTTGACTGATACGGAGGCCGATGGACGCGCGAATGGCAGGAATCCTCTCGCCAAGACGCAAAGCTCGCCAAGGATCCGCAAAGCCCCACCCAATTCCCCTTGGCGTTCCCCTCGCGTACTTAGCGCTTTTGCGAGAGGACTTCCGGTGAGCGCGGATCCGGTGTGGTATCCGGCTCAATGCCCGGAAATGGCGCAACCATGCGAATTTGTGGCAACCACGGGCGGCAACCGCGGCGCCTCTGAGGGGTAGTACTGGACAACGATTCTCACCCATAGACGAACGATCATGGCGAAGACTCAGCCTCAGAAGAATGACTATACCGCGGGCCAGATCCAGGTGCTCAAGGGTCTGGAGGCGGTCCGCAAGCGGCCCGGCATGTACATCGGCACGACCGGCCCCCGCGGACTGCACCATCTCGTCTACGAGGTGGTCGACAACTCCGTGGACGAAGCGCTCGCCGGCTTCTGTTCGCGTATCGACGTCGTGTTGCACGACGATGATGCCGTCACCGTGGTCGATGACGGCCGCGGCATCCCCGTCGACATCCACCCGGTAGAGAAGAAGCCGGGCGTCGAGGTCGCGATGACGATGCTGCACGCCGGCGGCAAGTTCGACCGGTCATCGTACAAGGTCTCCGGCGGGCTGCACGGTGTCGGCGTGAGCGTGGTCAACGCACTTTCCGAGTCTTTGCAGGTCGAGGTCCGGCGCGACGGCAAGGTCTATCGCCAGTCGTACGCGCGCGGGCTGAAGACGAGCGAGCTCGAGGTCACCGGCAAGACCCGCGAGACCGGCACGACCGTCCGCTTCAAGCCCGACAGCGAGATCTTCCCCGAGCTGCGTTACGATTACGACACGCTCGCGAACCGGCTGCGCGAGCTCGCGTTCCTCAACCGCGGCCTCCGCGTGACGATCACCGACGAGCGGAGCACGGAAGGAGCGGAGCGCAACGAGGAGTTCCACTACGAGGGCGGCATCGTCGAGTTCGTCGAGTACCTGCGCGGCACGCGCAAGCCGCTGCACAAGAAGCCGATCTTCATCGAGGCGAATAGAGACGAAGCCGAGATCGAGCTCGCAATGCAGTACGACGACGGCTACACGGAGAACACGTTCACGTTCGTCAACAACATCAACACGCACGAGGGCGGCACACACCTCACCGGCTTCAAGGCCGCGCTCACGCGGACGTTGAACGATTACGCGCGCAAGAACGGAATCCTCAAGAAAGACCTCGACGCGTTGTCGGGTGAAGACCTGCGCGAGGGGTTGACGTGCGTGTTGTCGGCGAAGGTGCGCGAGCCGCAGTTCGAGGGTCAGACCAAGACCAAGCTCGGCAACTCGGAGGTGCGCGGCGCCGTCGAGCAGGTGGTCAACGAGAAGCTTGCGAGCTTCCTCGAGGAGAATCCACCCGTAGCGCGCGTGATCCTGGACAAGGCCGTGCAGGCGGCGCGCGCGCGCATCGCCGCCCGCAAGGCGCGCGAGCTGGTCCGGCGCAAGAACGCGCTCGAGAGCATGGTGTTGCCCGGCAAGCTCGCCGACTGCTCGATCACGGACCCGGCGATGTGCGAGATCTACCTTGTCGAGGGTGACAGCGCGGGCGGCAGCGCCAAGCAGGGCCGCGACCGCAACTACCAGGCGATCCTGCCGCTTCGCGGTAAAATCCTGAACGTCGAGAAGTCGCGCATCGACAAGGTCCTCTCGAACGAGGAGATCCGCACGATCATCGCCGCGATCGGCACCGGCGTGGGCGAGGATGAGTTCAGCGTCAAGAACGCGCGGTACGGCAAGATCATCATCATGACCGACGCGGACGTTGACGGCGCGCACATCCGCACGCTGCTGCTCACGTTCTTCTACCGGCACATGCGGCAGCTCATCGAGGAAGGGATGATCTACATCGCGCAGCCGCCGCTCTACCGTCTCGCGCGCGGCAAGGAGGAGCACTACGCGTACAGCGATCCGGAACGAGAAGCGCTGATGGCCCGGCTCTCACCGAACGGCCGGGATGGCGGCCGCACCATCAACGTGCAGCGCTACAAGGGTCTCGGCGAGATGAACCCCGAACAGCTGTGGAAGACCACAATGGACCCCGAGACGCGCACGATCCTCCAGGTCACCCTCGATGATGCCGTCAATGCCGATCGCATCTTCTCGACGCTCATGGGTGACGACGTCGAGCCGCGGCGCGAGTTCATCGAGAAGAACGCGAAGTACGTCAAGAACTTGGATGTTTAGTGGAACGGGTTCCTGATGTTTAGTGGAAGGGTTCCTTATTAGGGTGTACGTTTACGTGTAGGTGTACGGGCAGGGGCAGGGGCAGGGGCAGGGGCAAGTTTACGTGTACGTTTACGGGTACGTTTTCGTGTATCGATATCGAATGCCCGTACACCTACACCTACACCTACACCCCAAATGTCCCCCATCCTTATTGATCGGAGATGTCTTCGTATATCGGGTTGGTCACAATCTCGCCGGTCTCGTCAACAACCTGGCGATCCCATGGGAAGATGACGGTCGCGTCGGTTTCGAGCGCGTAGTAGTCCGGCCGGTAGCCGCCGTGCTTGACGAGGCTGGTCGCGGTGCTGAGCTGTGCGGGCTGGACCTGGCGCAGCGCGTTGAGCGCGAGGCGCAGCGTCTCGCCAGAGGTGCAGATCTCATCGACGATCAGCACTCGGCTGCCGCGCGCTTCGGCGGGCGCGGACGAGAAGATCTTCGGTCGTGCGCGCACGCGCTCGGCGCCGAGGTCGCGGCTGATCTTCAGCGAGTAGAAGTCGCAGCGCAGGATCGAGGCGACGACGGCGGCGGGGATGACGCCGGCTTTCGCTATCCCGATGACGAGGTCCGGCCGGTAACCGCTGGTTGCGACCTTCACGGCGAGGACCCGGCACAGCTCGCCGAAGAATTCCCAGCTCAGCTCGAAAACGTCGCTCTCTGGCATGCCACGCGCCCGCTTCACGTTCGTCCGTGGTGCAGCCATAGCGACCGTCGCTTTCTCGCCTATGTCGACGGTTCCCCGCGCCAGGCGCATCGGGGTTCACCCATCGCGGCCAACATACTGCGGCTCGGGTGCGGGGTAAAGCGACGGCCGACCCGGCCACCCTGTTCGCGGGCCCGCCTGGCCCGCCTGGCCCGCTCCGACATGGCCGGCTTGACGGTGCGGGGCCCGCGCCGGCAATCTGGCGGGATGACAACAGACCTGCGCGACCGGGCGAATGCGCGGCTCGATGCGGCGTTGCGCGACCGGGAGCTGGCCGATCCTCGCGGCGGCTATCGCACGCGCCTCCGCGCGCTGCGCGAGACGCGACCCGAGCTGTTCGAGCGGGCGACGCGCCACTACGAAGAGCACGTGTTGCCCGCGCTCGCGGCCGGCGACGATGCAATCGATACCTGGATCGACTACGGCCGCGTCCTCGCCGAGATGATCGGGCCGGGCCGCGTCCTCGCGATCGATGGCACGGGTGTCGCGCGGCCCTACTCGCCGCCGCTGCCCGCGGGCGCGCTCGTCCTCCACGTTCCATACGATCCGGAGACCGTAACGCTGCCGCTCGCGGAGCCGGCCGCGCCGAGCGCAGCGCAGCGAGCGACGTACGACCTGCTCGTACGCGGTAGGCTCGCCCTAGAATCGTCGACCTAGCCCGTTTTTTGTTGGGAGGGTGCTATCCCCGCGCCATGCTGTCGAGGAACTCCTTGTTGGTCTTCGTCCGCTTCATGCGATCGAGCAGGAACTCGACGGCCTCCGCGGACGGCATGTCGGCGAGGAAGTTGCGCAGCAGATAGACGCGGTTGAGCTCGCTCTCGTCGAGCAGCAGCTCTTCCTTGCGAGTACCCGACCGGTTGATGTCGATTGCTGGGAAGATGCGCTTGTCCGCGATATGGCGGTCGAGCACGACCTCCATGTTGCCGGTGCCCTTGAACTCCTCGAAGATCACCTCATCCATTCGCGAGCCGGTCTCGATCAGTGCAGTCGCGATGATCGTGAGCGACCCGCCCTTGTCGATGTTGCGCGCGGCGCCGAAGAACCGCTTCGGCTTGTGCAGCGCGTGGGCATCGACGCCGCCGGAGAGGATCTTGCCAGAGTGCGGCACGGTCACGTTGTATGCGCGTGCGAGCCGCGTGATCGAGTCGAGCAGGATCACCACGTCGCGGCCGTGCTCGACCAAGCGCTTGGCCTTCTCGATCACCATTTCGGCGACCTGTGTGTGCCGGTCGGCGGGCTCGTCGAACGTGGACGAGATCACCTCCGCGTCGACGTGCTCCTCCATGTCAGTGACCTCTTCGGGCCGCTCGTCGATGAGCAGTACGATGAGGTGGACTTCGGAGTGGTTCTCGAGGATCGCGTTCGCGACCTTCTGCATGATGATCGTCTTACCGGCCTTCGGCGGCGAGACGATCAATCCGCGCTGCCCCCGGCCGATCGGCACGACCAGATCCATCAGCCGCATCGATAGATCGCCCTCCGTGTTCTCGAGGTGAAGTCGGTCCTCGGGGTAGCGCGGCCGGAGGTTGTCGAACGCGATGCGATGTTTCGCGTGCTCAGGGTCATCACCGTTGACCGTCTCGACCTTGAGCAGCGCGAGATACCGCTCGCCCTCCTTGGGCGGACGGACCTGGCCCATCACCGTGTCTCCGGTGCGCAGGTCGAAGCGCTTGATCTGAGACGGGCTGACATAAATGTCATCCGGCCCGTACAAGTAGTTCCAGTCCTGCGAGCGCAGGAAGCCGTATCCTTCGGGCAGAATCTCGAGCACGCCCTCGCCGCGCAGCACGACGTCGCTGTCCAAGAGGTTCTGCTCGATGCGGAAGATCAGGTCTTGTTTCCGTAGACCCGAGTAATTCGAGATCTTCAGCTCCTCCGCCATCTCGTGCAGCTCGGCGATGGAT
>JBOHRM010000102.1:0-4093 GCA_050732715.1 Longimicrobiales bacterium | reverse complement strand
GGCCTGCGCAAGGCCGTGGGCGCACGCGCGCGGGACGTGCGGTTCCAGTTCCTCGTCGAGTGCGCGGCCGTGACGCTCGCGGGCGGCGTCGCTGGCGTGGCGGTGAGCTGGCTCGGGCTCGTGGTCGTGCGTGCGCATCAGGTTTCGCTCGCCGGGTCCATGCCGTGGCAGGCTCCGCTCGTCGGACTCGCCTCCGCACTGGCCGTCGGGCTGCTGGCCGGCGTGGCGCCGGCACGCAGGGCCGCAGCGCTCGACCCCGTCAGGCGCTGCGTTGAGGGTCGCACGGACGTCACGCGTCTCACTGAAGGTCGTGCTCCGTCATCGCGTTCGCGCCGAGCTGGCGTTGAGCGCGACGGCGGTGGGCGTGGCAGCGCTCCTCGTGCTCATGTCGATCGGCGAGGGGGCGCGGCGCGAGATCGAGGCGCGCATCGAGGCGCTCGGGCGGAACATGCTCGTGGTGAACGCGGCCGACGCGCCCCAGCCGGTGTCCCGGCCGCGCACCGAGCGTCAGGCCACTACGCTACGGCTCGAGGACGTGGAGCCGCTGCTCGCCGCCAGCCCATCCATCGCGCTCGTGGCGCCGGCCCCGGGACGAGAGCCGCGTGCTCCGCTACGGCCGGACGAACATGATGGCAACCGTGCGGGCGACCACGCCCGAGTGGGTGGCCATCCGTGACTTCGCCCTCTCCGAAGGCCGGTTCTTCACGTACGAGGAGAACGAGCGCGCGGCGCGGGTCGGCGTGATCGGGTCGGACGTTCGCGAGACACTCTTTGGCGGCGCCGACCCGCTCGGGCGGACCGTGTTCGTGGGCATCGTCCCGATCGAGGTGATCGGCGTCCTCGAGAGCAAGGGCCTGACCGTCGACGGGCTGTCGCAGGAGGACAACCTGGTGGTCGTTCCCACCCGGACCGGCCCCCGCCGCATCTTCAACGTGGATCACCTGGCGTCGATCTACGTGGAGGTCGCCAATGGCGAGAGCATGGACCGGGCGGCCTCCGAGATCGAATCGGTCTTGCGAGACCGGCACGATCTGGCACGGCTGGGCCGCGAGGACGATTTCGCATCCGGAACCAAACGCTCCTGCTGCGCGCGGAGGCGGAAGACGGCGGCATCGTTCCGCCGCATGCTGAACACCCTCGGCGCGACGGCACTGGCGCTGGGAGGCGTGGGCATCCTCTCCGTCATGCTCCTGGCGGTGAAGGAGCGGACCGCCGAGATCGGCCTCCGCCTCGCCGTCGGTGCGAAGCGCCGCGACGTGCTCGTTCAGTTCCTGGCCGAGAGCACGATCGTCGGCCTCTCGGGGGGTATCGCCGGGCTCCTGCTCGGTAGGACCGTCGCCTGGGCGCTCGCACAGACCACGCAGTGGACGACGGCCGTGGCTGGCACGACCGTGGCCCTGGCGTTGGGCTCGGCGCTCCTGGTCGGCGTGGTGTTCGGGATGGTCCCCGCGGCAAGAGCGGCGAGGCTCGACCCCATCGACGCACTGCGAGGTAGCTGAGCTCTAGTGGCCCGCCAACGACGTTCTGACGGCCTGCGCGCGCCGCTGCATCGCGCGGAGCATCGTTGCGCCTCGTTCACGTAGCTCGGGCTATGCTCGCTCGTCGCGCCTTCCTCCGCGCGCGCTTCGGCGCGCTCGGCATCGTCATTACCTCGTTGGCGGACCACTGGTGTAAACGCCAGGCCATCCCGGCGGTACGGTAATGTGGTGAGAATGTCGCCGGACTCGCGGCGGCTCCTGTCCCGTGACCGCGACGCAGGCTACGCGCCGATCTGTCGCCCCGAGGAAGGAATCGGCTGATGCAGCAACTCCACGCCTCCCTGCGTGTCCTACGAGCACGCTTGCGCCCGGAGCCGAGAAAGCTTCGGTCGCTCGTGGTGCTCGCTGCCATCCTGCTCCTGGTCGGTGGTTGTGAGACGTGGCAGGGTCTCCACGGGAGCAGTCCTGTTTCGACTGGAGCTCGGCCGTGAGATCGTGGTCGGGTACCAGGCGCCGGACGGCTCCGCGCTCGATGCGTCGGTGGCTTCCTTACTCGGGCCTCGCCGTGGTCGGGGCACTGGTCTGGACGCCGCAGGCCGCGATGCCCCAGGACGTGGCCTCTCTGCAGGGCACGTTCGCCTGGGACTCCACCGCCGGCGACGACGTCGCCGAGGCCATCGACGCCGGCACTGCCGGCATGGGCTTTCTGCACCGCCGGTTCGCCCGGCGCCACCTCGAGGCCGCGAATCGGCCGTACCGCACGATTACGATCGAGCAAGACGAGGAGACAATCTCGATCGCAACGGACGGCGGCGAGCCCATCCGCGCGCCGGTGAGCGGAGCTCCGATCGATTGGACGCGCGGGGACGGCAAGCAGATACGCGTGAGTATCGCTCGGGAGCACGGCGCGATCCGGCAGACGTTCACGGTCGAGGATGAAGAGCGGGAGCACGTGTTCCGCCCGAGCGCCGACGGGCAAGGCCTGACCATGGCGGTCACGGTTCGAATGGCGCGTCTGCCCAACGCGATCCGTTATGAGCTGGTCTACCGGCCGGCGCAGCAGAGCCGGATGCGCGAGTTCTTGCGGCACATGCCGGCCCGGGGGCTCTGATGGGCACGCCGCTGCTGGCGGGTGTCGACCAGCTCCTCGACCGCGGAAGAGTGGGATCGCGGCCTGGGCGGTTATGGGCGGCGGATCGCCGGATCAGCGATGGCCGGCCTCGCGCACACACAATAGGCGTGCACCGGCCCGATCGGCACAGGTGATCTCTTGGGAACCTTTTCGCGCCGGAGGACGCACATGGATGACCATTCCGCCTACCGCGGCATACCACGCTGGGTGAAGATCTTCGGGATCATCGCGATTGTCCTGGTCGTGCTGTACATCATCCTGCACGCTATCGGCATCGGTGGCCGCCACGGCCCTGGTCGGCACTCACGGTCCGGTGATGCTGGTGGCCAGACGGCACCCGCCAGTGTCATAGATGATCACGGAGCGTCCCGCAGCCTTCGCGCCTACATGCCTTCCGAGGTCGGCCACGCATGACCATGACGCCGCGCCTTCGCAAATTCGTGCTCACCATCCATCTCACTTCCTCGGTCGGCTGGACAGGCGCGGTCGTTACGTACCTGGCCCTCGGCGTCTCCGCGGCGAGCAGCCGGGATGCTCAGACGGTGCGCGCGGCTTGGATCGCGATGGAGTTGACCGGCTGGTTCGTCATTGTTCCGTTGGCCCTTGCTGCGCTAGTGACCGGGCTCGTCATATCACTCGGCACCTCATGGGGCTTGTTCCGGCACTACTGGGTGTTGATCACGCTCGTGCTGACGATTCTTTCAACCGTCGTTTTGCTGCTGCACATGCCGACCGTGAGCGTTCTGGCAGACGTGGCGCGAGAGGCGGACGGTGCCGACTTCGGCAGGCTCGGGGGCGACCTCGTCCACCCCGGGCTCGGACTTGCTGTGTTGCTCGTGATCACGGTCCTCAACGTGTACAAGCCGCGGGGCCTGACCCCGTACGGCTGGCATAAGCAGCATGAGCGGCACAAGGAGTCGCAGCCGTAGATGGGTGGGGCTCCAGGGCGGGGAGTATCAGATGAGTAATCAGACCTCGCCTGCGCCGTGCCGTGCAACGTCCTCCACCACCTTGACCAGATCCTCGGGTGCGGCCGATACGTTGATGCATGCACGGAAGCCGGCCCCCAATGCTCTCGTCTCGGTCTCGGCTTCCGCCTCGGATGTGAGCGCGACCACCGGGATGACCTTCGTGGGCGAATACGTTCGCAGCACATGCAGCACCTGCCACCCGTCGACGATTGGCAACGCGAGCTCGGTGACGATCACATCAGGGTGCTCCTGCAGCGCGATCCGGATGGCGTGCTCACCGCTTCCGGCCGCCAGAACTTCGTGGCCCGCCGCGGTCAGAGCAGTGCGGAAGATCCTGGCGGACGCTTGATTCGCCTGCGCCAGCAGCACGCGCATCACACCGCCGCGTCTCCTTCCTCGCCCGTGCGGACCCGCCGGCCGCGCTCCACCGGAAGGACGAAGATCTTGCCATCGTCTCGACCGCCGGTATGGGCATAGCGTTCGATTGCCTCCATGACCGCGAGCACACCGTC
>JBOHRM010000101.1:0-4946 GCA_050732715.1 Longimicrobiales bacterium | reverse complement strand
CTCCCCGAGCGTCCCCGGCGTTCGCGGTGCCTCTTCCGCCAGCGCGGTCTCGCCCTGACGCTCCAGCTCCTCGAGCCGGCGAAGCTCGCTGCGAAGCTGATCCTTGAGCACCGGAACCCACTGGTGGGAAGCGCCGACCTGGCTTCCTGAGACGGACAGCATCCCCCAGCACGTGCACAGAGACACGCCCATGCAGGTCGGCCCGGTGCAGCCGCAGGTCATTAGGGTGCAGTTTCCACAGAAGGAAACCCAGCACGAGGCCGTGCATGCCGTGCACCCCGTGCAGCCCGAACACGCCGTGCAATTTGTGCATATCGTGCAATTGCTGCAGTTCGTGCAGTTGGTACAGGCCGTGCAGTTCGTACAGTTGGTGCAGTTGCTGCAATCGCCGCAGTCCGGCTCCGTCGGATCCGTTAGCAACCCACAGTCCCCACCGAGGTCTCTTCCCCCTGCGCCGAGCCCGGGGCCTCCTCCGGGCGGCAGGACCCGGATCATCAGGTCCCTGATCTTGAAACTGGTCATCGTCCTGCTCCTCTGGTGGATCGCGTTCGCGGCGAGAGCCCTGCTCTCCGCCCCACGATTCACACGGCGACAGAACGGACCGGAGTTGGACATCGGCGTGCCGAGCCTCTCGGGATTCTGGGATTCGTTTCCGGCGCGAACGGTGGCACGCTGCGAGAGTGCGCGCCGTGGCCTCTGCCATGAACGTAGAAGCGCGCATGGAGGTCGAGTCAGGTACGAGGACGTAGCCGACTCGACCTCCCGGTGGTTTTAGAGGGGCTTCCTCAGCGGTGACGCTTCAGAATCTTGCGCACTCCGCGAACGTGCCTCGTCAACGCGAACCGCCGAGGCCGTCGGGGCGCACGCCGCCGAGCGCGCGGTACACGGACACCAGCCAGTTCGTCGCGTCGGTACGGCCGGCGGCTGAGCGATCCTGCGCCTCGAGCAGGGTGCGCTCGGCGTCGAGCACCTCGAGAAAGTCCGCGGCGCCCTCCTCGAAGCGGAGCCGAGCGAGCTCGGTGGCGCGTTCGCTCGCCGCGGCCGCATCGTCGAGATGCTGAAGCCTCTCACGCGCCCGCTCGAACGAGACAAGCGACGTCTCCGCTTCCTCGAGCGCCCGCAGGATCGACTGCTCGTAGCGCGCCGCCGCTCCTACCTCGGCCGCCCGTGCCGCATCGACGCGCGTCTTCACACGGCCGAGATCGAACAACGGCCACGAGATGACGGGGCCGACCGCATATCGCGGCGCCGAGTTGCCCAGCGCATCGAATGCGCCGGCTGTATATCCGGCCGTCGCGCCGATCGAGAGGCGCGGCAGATAATCGGCCTTGGCCGCGCCGACGAATGCCTTGCTGGCCACGTGTTGCTGTTCGGCGCTGCGCACGTCGGGCCGCGTGCGAACGAGCTGCTCGACGTTCGTCACGTTCAGGTCCGCCGGCAACGCGAGAGTGCGAGGCTCAGCGCCGAGCTCTTCGACTACCGCGGTCGGCGGCTGTCCGAGCAGCACGCCGGTGCGATGCTGCGCGGCCGCGATCTCCGCCTCGAGCGCGGGAATCGTCGCGAGCGTCGAGCTGAGCTGCGCCTGCGCGCGTTCGGTGTCGACCGCGTTGCCGCGGCCCAGCTCGAGCCGGTCCTGCGTCAGCTCGAGCGTGCGCCGCTGGTTCTCGGCGTTCTGCCGGGCGACGGCGAGTCGATCCTGCGCGCCTCGTAGATCGAAGTAGGCACGCGCGACCTCCGTGACGAGTAAGACCTGCGTATCGCCGACGTCGTCTTCGGCAGACGCGAGCAGCGCGTTGCGGCCCTGGAGTGAACGGCGCACCCGGCCGAACACATCCAGTTCCCAGGACATCTGCACGCCGGCGTCCCAGACGTTCTGGTCGGGAAGGCTGCCCGCGGTGCCCGGGAACGTCGCGCTCGATAGCCGCTGGCGGCTGTAGCCTCCGACCGCGGTGATCGAGGGTGCGAGGTCGAGCGCTGCCTCGACGCGCGTTGCGCTCGCCTCGCGCACGCGCGCTTCCACGGCACGCAGGTCATGATTCCCTTCGAGCGCCTGTCCGACCAGCCGGTCGAGCGTTGGATCGCCGAGCGACTGCCAGAACGCGGCCGCGGCGGGCGGTGCGTCGCCACTCACTTGTGCCTGCGTCGCGACGGGCGCGCTCAGCGCGAGCAGCACGAGCAGGAGCGCACTACGCATGGGCCGGCTCGAGCGCACGCGCGCCCGCCTCCCGCTCGATCTCGATCGTCTCGGGCACGGCCTCCTCCGCCTGATGCTCCGCGGCGATCAGCGAATAGAACACTGGAACGATGAACATCGTGAACACCGTGCCGATGATCATGCCGGACACGAGCACGATGCCGATGCTGTTGCGCGCTTCTGACCCCGGACCGGACACGAACACGAGCGGCATATGGCCGAAGACCGTCGCCGCCGACGTCATGAGCACGGGCCGGAGTCGCGTGAGCGCTGCCTCGCGCAGCGCCTCCATCTTGGCCATGCCCAGGCGCTGTTGTGTATTGGCGAACTCCACGATGAGAATCCCGTTCTTCGCGATCAGACCGACCAACGTGATCAGACCGACCTGCGAGTAGATGTTGATGGTTGTGAGATCGATGAAGCTGAAGATCAGCGCGCCCGAGATCGCGAGCGGGACTGAACCCAAGAGCACGATCAACGGATCGCGGAAGCTCCGGAACTGCGCCGCGAGCACGAGATAGATGAGGATCACGGCGAATCCGAGCGTCGCGGTCAGCGCCGAGCCCTCGAGCCGGATCTGGCGCGACTCGCCGGCGTAGTCCAACTCGACGTCCGGGCCCGGCGCGGCCAGGACCGCCGCCTCGAGCACACGCAGACCTTCCTCTTTCGTTACGCCCGGCTTCACGCCGCCGAACACACGAATCGCATTGCGCTGTTGGAACCGATTCAGAGTCCGCGGCGCCGCGCTCGACTCGATGCGCGTGAACGTCGACACCGGCACGAGATCGCCGTCCGGCGTCCGGATCTTGAGGTCGAGCAGTGGACCGACCGTCGCACGGTCCTCGGCGTTGATCTGCGGAATGACTCTGTAGCTGCGGTCGTAATAGTTGAAGCGGTTCACGTAACCGCCGCCCAGCAGTGTGCCCAGCTCGCGGCCCACGCTGGCGAGATCGAGACCGAGGTCCGCGATGCGCTCGCGGTCGAGGACCACGCGCGCCTCCGGCAGGTCGATCTTGAGATCCGTGTCGACATACAGGAACTTGCCGCTCTGCCAGCCCGCGCTGAGCACGGCGCCCACGGTCTCGAGCATCTGCTCGGGTGGCGCATCGCTCATGAGCACCAGCTCGACATCGTACAAGCCGGGCGTGGGCAGCGGCGGATCCAGGCGTGGCAGCACGCGCAGCCCCGGGATTTGCGAGACCGCACCGTATACGGGGCCGTACAGCTCCTCGGTCGAGCGTTCGCGCTCGTGCCAGTCCTTCGCGACCAGGCCGCCGAAACCGCCCCAGTTCGTGGTCAGCGACCACATGAACCGAGCCTCTGGGAACGACGTGATCCTGTCGACCACGTCGAGCGATGCGCGGTTCGTCGCCACGAGCGACGCATCGGGCGGCGCCTCCATGAACAGGAACACGTGGCTCTGGTCCTCGACCGGCGCCAGCTCCTTGCGCGATTGCGTGTACAGCGGCCACGCGGCGGCCGTGATCAACAGTGCGGCGATCACGATCGCCCAGCGCATGTCGAGCGCGCCGTCGAGCAACGTCGCATACCGCCGGCGTATCCCATCGAAGCCGCGGTTTACCAGCCTCGTCAGCCGGCCCTCCTTGCCGTGCGGATGGAGGAACCGCGAGCTCATGACCGGTGACAGCGTGAGCGCGACGAATCCCGAAACGACAACCGCCGCCGCCAGCGTGATCGCGAACTCGAGGAACAGCGATCCCGTGAGACCGCCCTGAAATGCGATCGGCGTGTAGACCGCCGCGAGCGTGATCGTCATCGCGATGACCGGACCGACCAGCTCGCGCGCACCCGCGATCGCCGCTTGCACCCGCGACTTGCCGAGCCGGATGTGGCGCTCGACGTTCTCGACCACGACGATCGCGTCATCGACGACGATTCCGACCGACAGCACGATCGCGAGGATCGTCAGCAGGTTCAGGCTGAAGCCCAACGCCGCCATGGCGATCGCCGCGCCGACCAGTGACACTGGCATCGCGACGAGCGGCACGATCGCCGTGCGCACCGAGCCCAGGAACAGGAAGACCACGAGCGCGACGATCGCCAACGTCTCCATCAGCGTCTTGCTGATCTCGCGCAACGCATCCTGCATAAAAACAGTCCCGTCGTACGCCATCTGCATGTCGATGTCCGGCGGCAGCGTCGGCCGCAACCGATCCATCTCCTCGTACAGCCCATGCGCGACGTCGATCTCGTTCGAGCCGACCAGCGGCCAGACACCGAGATAGACCGCCTCCTTGTCGTTGTACTTGGCGACGAAGTCCGCCTCCTCCGCGCCCAGCTCGACTCGCGCGACGTCGCTCAGCCGCACGATCGCGCCGTCCCGCTCGGACACGATGAGGTCCTCGAACTCCTTTGTGGAGCGCAAGTCCGTGTTCGCGAGCAGGTTGATCTGGATCTGATCGTTCTTCGTCTGCCCGACGGCGGCGAGGTAGTTGTTGCGCTGGAGCGCGGCGTAGACATCGCCCGGGACGAGATTATACGCGGCGAGGCGGTCGGGCTCGATCCACACGCGCATCGCGAGCTGGCGGCCGCCTTCGATCGTCACGCGCTGGACGCCTTGCAGCGTGGAGAGCTGCGGCTGCAGCGTGCGGACCAGCCAGTCGGTCACCGCCGGCCCCTCACGTTCGGAAGACGTGAAGCTCAAGTAGAACGACGCGTACGGCCGGTCCGCGCGTTGGATCTCGACCGCGGGCGGCTCCGCATCCGGCGGCAGCTCCGAACGGACCTGCTG
>JBOHRM010000100.1:0-5030 GCA_050732715.1 Longimicrobiales bacterium | reverse complement strand
CGCGGTACGCGAGTGAGACCTCGCGGAGCTTCACGAACGACCCGTCCTCGAGGTACGCTGCCGTCGCTTGAGCGTACCGACGCCGGAACGCATCGGTCACGACGAACGTCCGTCCGCCGAGCGTGATCTCGTCGCTCCGCAGCTGCTTGTCGTACATCGGCCCGGCGAGGAACAGATCCATAATGCGGACCGTCTGGTTCCAGACGTCGTGGCCGAAGATGCCGTCGAGCAGCACACTCGCCGTGAGGTTCTGGCCGAGTCGGAGCTCGTTACGGAGCGACGCCTGGAAATCGGGATTCGGATCGCCGACAATCTTCGGGTTGTTCGTGTCGACGACGGGGAGGCCGTCGGCATCGACGCTCACGCGACCGTCCTCATCATAAACGAAGTCGGCCAGCCGCCACACGCCGAGTGCGTGGCCCTCCTGGACGCGATTGTTGTAACCCTCCGTGAACGCCGCGCCGGCCAGCCGCTCGACGCGGTTGCGGTTGAGCGAGAAGTTGAACGTGGTGCTCCAGCCGAGGTTCGGGCGCTCGATGTTGCGCGTGTCGAGCTGGAGCTCGATGCCCTTGTTGCTCAGCTCGCCCACGTTGTCGAGCACGGAGGCATAGCCAGTGCTCGGCGCGAACGTGCGTGCGAGCAGGAGGTCCTTCACGTACTGGTCGTAGTACGTGAAGCCCAGGCCGACGCGATCACCGAACAGGCCGGCATCGAACCCGAGCTCGTATTCGCGCTGCCGCTCCGGTTTCAGGCTCGGATTGCCCGGGTTCGTGAGATGCACGAGCCCCGAACGGTCGATGTTGATCGCCTGCCCATAGCGAGGGAATCGGGCATAAGCGGAACCGACCGGTGGCTGGTTCCCCGCGTAGCCTAGGGCGCCTCGCAGCCGCAGGCTGTTGATCGTGCGGCCGATGCCGGAATCCTGCCACCAGCTGGCATCGGAGAGGACGTACGAGCCGCTCACCTTCGGGTAGAGCTGCCAGCGCTCATCGGAGCCGAACGTCGATGACGCGTCCCACCGCAACGCACCGGTGAGAAAGAACCGGCCGTCGAACGCGATCTGCTGCTGCGCGAAGAAGCCGAGCGTCGCGGTCTCGAACCGGTTCTGGCTCGTGAACTGGACCGCGCCGCGCACCAGCTCGGTGGCCGGCACGAGATCCTCGGCCGTGGCGCTGACGGTCTGCTCACGCGAATACGTGTGGTTCAACCCCGCCGTGCTCGTGAACTCGAGCCGCGGACCGGCGCTGAAGATCTGGCTCGCGATCAAGTCGTTGTTGACCAAGAACTGCGTGCGCGTGACCGCGGTGCTGCTCCCCGTCGGCTCGACGGGCGTGCCGCGCGGGATGAACAGGCCGGTCTCCATGTTGTACGTGTCGTAGCCGAGCCGGTACTCGAGCGTGGGCCCGCCGCGCGGCGTCGCACGCGCCTGGAACGAGCCGACGAAACGGTTCGTCGTCTGCGGTGCGTTCCACGCATCCACCACCTCGAGCGGGTTCATGAACGTCGTCTGGCGGATCACGTACTGGCCGGTCTCCGGATCCTTCGCCGCGAGGTCGACGTCGGTACCCGTGAACACGATCGCGGTCAGCACACCGCCCGTGCCGTTCTCGCCGTTGATCAGCAGCTCGCCCTCGTTGCGTATGTAGTTGGCTCCGCCCGACAGCGTCAGCCAGCCACCGACCGTCTGATCGACGTTGAGGCGGCCACTGATCCGCTCGTTGGACGAGCCGATCATGATGCCGTTGTCGCGTGTGTAGTTGCCCGACAGGTAGAAGCGCGTCTGGTCCGCGCCTCCCGAGATCGACACCGTGCTCTCGTTGCCCCACGCGTCTCGGAAAACGAGATCCTCGTGGTTGAAGCGAGGGATCGCGTTGCCGTCCGCGTCCACCGGCGTCATCGCGAACGGCAGCGACCGGTCCCGTTGCGAGAGCGTCGCACGCGTGCTCGCCGTGATCTGCGTGCCGCCCGCGGCGCCCCGCTTTGTGAAGATCTGGATCACACCATTGTTCGCGCGTGAGCCGTAGAGCGCCGCCGCGGCCGCGCCTTTCAGCACCTCCACGCGCTCGATGTCGTTCGGGTTGATGTCCGCCAGTCGATTCGTGGGGTTCGTGCGATAGCCGACGTTGATCTGCTGGCTCGAGCTGTTGTCGACGATCACGCCGTCAACGATGTAGAGCGGCTCCGCGCCGCCGATGATCGAGCTCGTGCCACGCAGTCGGACGGTCGTGCCGCCGCCCGGCTGCCCGTTGTTCGACATGATTTGCGCGCCCGGCACCTTGCCCTGAAGCGCCGCATCGACGCTCGTCGCCCGCGCGTTCGCCACGGCATCGCCGCCCACGACGGAAACCGCGTTACCGAGCGCGCGGCGCTGCGTGGCGACGCCCGTACCCGTCACCACGATCCCTTCGAGCTGGACCGCCGTCTCGCGCAGCGAGACCGCCTCCGCCTGTACATCGCCGCCGGCGCCGATGTCGATCTCCTGCGAGACCGACTCCCGTCCGAGCATCGAGAACTCGAACGTGTACCTGCCGGCCCCGAGCCGCACCGCCAGCTCGTACCGGCCCGCCGCATCCGTCACCGCCCCCAGCGACGTGCCTTGAACCTGCACCGAGACGTTCGCCAGCGGCTGCCCGGTCGTTGCGTCGACCACCGAGCCCGAGACGCGCGTCGCCGCCTCCTGCGCCACGACGGGGATCGTCGCGCTCGCCAACGCGAGCAGGACGCAAACCGCCGCCGCTCCGACACGCCGGGACGCACTCCGTGCCGGCGAATGTTCACCCTTCGGCCTCATCGATCCTCCTTGACCGAATTCAGTCGTATCCACGAGAAAGTCGTGCGGCAAAACCGCCGCACTTCAGGAACGCGCGGCCCCGTGCTACACGGACAGCTCCGATGACGATGTGAGTGCTGTGCGTGACGGGCTGACAGCCGCATGGGGTAAGTCTATGATCCACCAGGAACTTCCACCCGCGGGGCCAGGGTCAACATACGGCGCAGCCGAAGCGCGCGCCAGTAGGTTATTGAGTCGTGGATCGATCGCTGAAACGCGGGTGGCGGTGGGCGGAACCCGCAACCCGGAACCCGAAACCCGTTGCTCAGTCGTTCGCGCGGATGCCGCGGGCGTGGCGGAGCGGGTTTTCGAGCAGATGCGTCGGCAGGAACAGAACGATCACGAACATGATCACGGAGACCAGCAGCCCTCCGACCAGCAGCCACCAGATACGCACCGCGATGAACGTAATCGCCGCGATCAGCGCAACGGTCAACGCGAAGATACTGAGCAGGATGCGGCGCACCTGGAGCTGGAGAAAGCGTTCGGCCTGGAGCAGGTCGCGCGGGTGCAGGCGCACGCGGAACTCCTCGCGCTCGGCGCGGCCGAGCACGTCGCGGATCGCACCGAACCCGGCCCGTATCTCGTCGATCACGTTGCGCGCGATCTCTTTCGGCTCGCGCAGTGTCGCCTGGAGCAGCTCGGTCCTCATCCGCAGGATGACGGGCCGCGCGACATCGAGACCGTTGAACGCGGCGTCGTAGCGGAAGCCGATGCCTTCGAGCAGGACCGCGGCACGGAAGAAGTAGACGAGCTCGCGGGGCAGCAGGATCGGCCACGTGTAGAACGTGTCCATGATCTCCTGGAGCATCTCCTGCGCGCGGCGCAACCCGAGCTCCTTGACGCGGTCGACGATGGCGAGGATCTCGACCGCGGCCTCGCGGATCTCGGCGCGCGAGATGTCGGGATCGATCATGCCGAGCTCGTACATGCCGTTGATCATGCCGTCGAGGTCATCACGGCCCGCGGCGAGCGCGACGCGCAGGATCGCCTCGCGCGTGGTCCGGCTGACTTGCACGACCATGCCCCAGTCGAGGAACACCAGCGTGCCATCGGATTGGACCAGGATGTTGCCCGGGTGCGGGTCGGCGTGCAGGAACCCGTCGATGAGCATCATCCTCAGATAGACCTCCGTCAGCGTTTCCATGATCCGCCGGAAGTCGAGCTCGCCGGAAGCGAAGCGAGGCGCGAGGCGGTCGACCTTCTCTCCGGACACCCACTCCATCACGAGCACGCGCCGCCGGGTGAACGGCTCGTGCACGCGCGGCGCTCGCACGCGCGTGTCTTTGCTGAAGTGGCTGTGGAACAGCGCGATGTGGGCGGCCTCCTCGCGGAAGTCCATCTCCTCCCGGACGCGCACGCTGAACTCGCGGATCACGTTGGTCAGCGCCCGCACGTGATGGTTCGGGGACAGCACGTTGAGCACGTAGAGGATACGGAAGGAGATGTCGAGGTCGATCGCGACCAGCTCTTCGACGCCGGGCCGCAGCACCTTCACGGCGACGGGTTCGCCATCGAGGATCGCGCGGTGCACCTGGCCGAGACTCGCGGCCGCGACCGGCTCGCGGGCGAAGTCGGTGAACAGGTCGGCCGCGGGATGGCCGAGCTCGTCGAGGATGACACGCTCGATCTCGTCGAACGGGTCCGCTGGCACCTGATCCTGCAATCGGCTGATCGACGACAGGTACGGCTCGGGCAAGACATCGGCGCGCGCGCTGAAGACCTGCGCGAGCTTGATGAACGTCGGCCCGAGTCCGGCAATGGTGGCGGTGAAGCGTTTCGCGCGCCGCGCGTGTACCGCGGGTGACCGGGCCAGCGGCTTGCCGAAGAACAGCCAGCGACGGCGGTCGCGGAGGAACGCGATCACGAACGGCGTCAGCCGGACGAGGATCGTCCAGCCGCGGCGCCATCGCCTCAACATGCCGACGGCGCTCGCCGAGCCGGATACCGACTGCGAGGGCAGGATGCCCTCGCCACCGGGTCTGCGCGCCTGGTCACGCCGCGGGCGAGCGTCCGGACGCCTGGCTCACTGCTGCCTCCGATTCGTCGGAGGCGTCCGAATGTTCGGGCCGCCAGTCGGGGCCGCGGGCGAGCACCGCGGCCTCGGGTGGCGCGGGACCGGCTCTCACGTCCTGGTGCGCGGAGCCGGCCGACAGGATGTAGGTGAACGCCTGGTCCACGGTCATCGCCACCGTTACCA
>JBOHRM010000099.1:0-7141 GCA_050732715.1 Longimicrobiales bacterium | reverse complement strand
GGAAAGGCGCGATCAAGGAAGGCCTCGACGCCGCGATCGCCGAGTTCATAGACGCCGCCGGGCTCACCGCCGCGGGCAAGGTCTGGCTGCGCGACGGCAGGAGCGGCCAGACGTTCGATCACCCGGTCACGGTCGGCGTGATCTACATGCTAAAGCTGTCGCACCTGGTGGACGACAAGATCCACGCCCGTTCGATCGGGCCTTACTCGCTCGTCACGCAGCAGCCGCTCGCGGGCAAGGCGCAGTTTGGCGGCCAGCGGTTCGGCGAGATGGAGGTGTGGGCGCTCGAGGCGTACGGCGCGGCGCACACGCTCCAGGAGATCCTGACCGTGAAGAGCGACGATGTCTCCGGCCGGTCCCGGGTGTACGAGGCGATCGTCAAGGGCGACAATCTGCCCGAGCCGGGCATACCGGAGTCATTCAATGTGCTCGTCAAGGAGCTGCAAGCGCTGGGGCTATCCGTGACGTTGGGGCGGGACGAGTAGTGTGTCGTGAATGACGTTTGGGGCGGACGAGTAGAAATGATGAATGATGAATGCGAAATGATGAATGTGAGGTGACGGCTAAGGGCGCGAACGGCCAATGTCGTTCATTCATCATTCATCATTCATCATTCATCATTTTTGATGCACCGCGAAGATAGAGGAATTGAGACATGATTGACTTCCCGAGAACACGTGAGCCTCGTTCCAGCGACTTCGACTTCATCCGGCTCAAGATCGCCTCGCCCGAGGACATCAGGAGCTGGTCTTACGGCGAGGTCACGAAGCCGGAGACCATCAACTACCGCTCGTTCAAGCCCGAGCGGGATGGCTTGTTCTGCGAACGCATCTTCGGGCCGGTGAAGGATTGGGAGTGCCACTGCGGCAAGTTCAAGCGCATCCGGTTCCGCGGCCATATCTGTGACAAGTGCGGCGTCGAGGTGACGCTGTCGAAGGTTCGGCGGGAGCGGATGGGTCACATCGAGCTCGCCGTGCCGATCGCGCACATCTGGTTCTTCAAGACGCTGCCCAGCCAGCTCGGCTATCTGCTGGGATTGACACTGCGCGACCTCGAGAAGGTGATCTACTACGCGAGCTACGTGGTGACGAACCCCGGGCGCCAGGACCTGAAGTATCAGCAGCTGCTCGACGAGGACGAGTACTACGAGCTGCGAGTGAAGGCCCGGGAGGAAGAGGATACCGCGTTCAGGGCGGAGATCGGCGCCGACGGTGTGCGCACGCTGCTCCGGCAGCTCGATGATCCGCGGCGGCCGATCGACGAGCGAAACAAGGACGGCCGCGGCCTCGACCGCCTGGCCGACACGCTGCGCCTCGAGGTCGGCACGGAGACGAGCCTGCACCGGAAGAAGATGAAGCGGAAGCGGCTGAAGGTCATCGTCGCCTTCCGCAAGTCGGGGACGTCACCCGAGTCGCGCAACAGGCCGGAGTGGCTGATCATGGATGTGATCCCGGTGATCCCGCCGGACCTCCGTCCGCTGGTGCCGCTCGACGGCGGCCGCTTCGCGACGAGTGATCTCAACGATCTGTATCGTCGCGTCATCAACCGGAACAACCGGCTGAAGAAGCTGATCGAGATGCGGGCGCCGGAAGTCATCCTGCGCAACGAGAAGCGGATGCTGCAGGAGGCGGTCGACGCGCTGTTCGACAACGGCCGTCGCTCGAAGGCGATCCGCGGCCGCGGCAAGCGCCCGCTCAAGTCGCTCTCTGACATGCTGAAGGGCAAGCAGGGCCGGTTCCGCCAGAACCTGCTCGGCAAGCGCGTGGACTACTCGGGCCGCTCGGTCATCGTGGTCGGCCCCGAGCTGAAGCTGCATCAGTGCGGCTTGCCGAAGCTGATGGCCGTCGAGCTGTTCAAGCCGTTCATCATCCACGAGCTCGAGAAGCGCGGCGAGGCGGAGACGGTGAAGCGCGCGAAGAAGTTGGTCGAGCGCGACGATCCGAAGGTCTACGAGGTGCTCGAGGAGATCATCCGCGACCACCCCGTGCTGCTGAACCGGGCGCCAACACTCCACCGTCTCGGCATCCAGGCGTTCGAGCCGGTGCTGGTCGAAGGCAAGGCGATCCGCATCCACCCGCTCGTGTGTGCCGCGTTCAACGCCGACTTCGACGGCGACCAGATGGCGGTGCACGTGCCGCTGTCTTTCGAAGCGCAGCTCGAGGCGCGCGTGCTGATGCTCGCGGCGAACAACATCCTGCTGCCGTCGAACGGCCGGCCGGTCGCGAGTCCGTCGCAGGACATGGTCATCGGCTGCTACTACCTGACCAAGCCGCCGCTCGAGGTCGCGGACGCAGAGGACGTCCTCGCCTCGGAGCGCGCGCCGCGGGACGCGCGCGCCAAGGCCGAGAAGACGCTCGAGCAGGTCTACGAAGGCGTGCCGCGCTACGGCCGCTTCGCCGAGGCCGAGATGGCGCTGGCGAACGGCAACGTGCGTTACAGCTCGCCGTGCTGGTTCTTCGCCGTGCGGCGCCTGCTCGGCGAGTCCGAGGAGGAGGCGAGCGAGCGCCGCGGCAAGTGGGTCCGCACGACGATCGGCCGTACGATCTTCAACTCGGTCGTTCCGCCGCAGCTCGGCTTCTGGAACCAGACCATGGGGAAGAAGGAGCTCGGCGAGATCATCTTCCAGGCGTACCGTCAGGTCGGCCTGCGCAGGACCACGGAGTTCCTCGACGCGTTGAAGGAGTTCGGGTTCCGCTACGCGACGCTCGGCGGCATCTCGGTCGGCCTCGTCGACCTCGTCGTGCCCAGCGAGAAGAGCGAGATGCTGAAGGACGCCGAGGACGAGGTCTCGCGGTTCACGCGTGCGTATCAGAACGGCGTGATCTCGAACGGCGAGCGCTACAACAAGGTCATCGATACGTGGACGCACGCGAACAACGACGTCGCGGACGCGATGGTGCGGCGTCTCGAGCGCTCGAACCGCGGCTTCAATCCCGTGTTCATGATGATGAACTCGGGCGCGCGCGGTAACCGTGACCAGATGCGTCAGCTCGCAGGCATGCGCGGGCTGATGGCAAAGCCGCAGAAGAAGCTGACGGGCGGTATCGGCGAGATCATCGAGAGCCCGATCAAGTCGAACTTCCGCGAGGGCCTGACCGTGCTCGAGTACTTCATCTCGACGCACGGCGCGCGCAAGGGTCTCGCCGACACGGCGCTCAAGACGGCGGACGCCGGATACCTGACCCGGCGCCTGGTCGACGTCGCGCAGGACGTCACCATCGCGGAGGACGACTGCGGCACGATCCTCGGCATCGAGATGACGGCGCTGAAGGAAGGCGAGGACATCATCGAGCCGCTCAAGGACCGCATCGTCGGCAACGTCGCGCTCGAGGACGTCTACGACCCGATCGATGGCGAGCTGATCGTGAGCGCGAGCGAGCTGATCGATGAAGAGGCCGCGGACGCGATCGAGGACGCCGGCATCCAAGCGGTCAAGATACGGTCCGTGCTCACCTGCGAGGCGAAGCGCGGCATCTGCCAGGCCTGTTACGGCCGAAACCTCGCCACAATGAAGCTCGTCGACCTCGGCGAAGCCGTCGGCATCCTGGCGGCGCAGTCGATCGGAGAGCCAGGCACTCAGCTGACGCTGCGGACGTTCCACATCGGCGGCACGGCCGCGCGTATCGCAGCGCAGACGCAGCGCAAATCGAAGGTCGACGGCAAGGCGCAGTTCGAGCGCATCACATTCGTCGACACGCCGAACGTCGAGCGCATCGTGACCAGCCGCGAAGGCGAGATCGTGATGCTCACGAAGGAGGGCGTCGTGCGCAGCCGTCTCGCCGTGCCGTATGGCGCGAACCTGGCGGTCGATGACGGCCAGCAGATCGATGTCGGCGACCTGCTGTTCAGCTGGGACCCGTACTCGGAGCCGATCGTCGCCGACCACGCCGGTAAGATCCGGTTCGTCGACATCGTCGAGGACGAGACGGTCCGCGAGGAGCTCGACGAATCCACCGGCCGCCGGCAGCTCGTCATCATCGAGGACCGCGAGAAGCGGCTCCACCCGATGATCGAGATCTGGGACCGCAAGGGTAGCGAGAAGCTGCGCGAATTCATCGTGCCGGTCGCGGCACAGCTCATGGTCCGCGACGAGGAAGCGGTCCAGCCCGGCACGACGCTCGCCAAGATCTCGCGCGAGGTCTACAAGACGCGTGACATCACGGGCGGCCTGCCGCGCGTCGCCGAGCTGTTCGAGGCGCGCAAGCCGAAGGACCCGGCCGTGATCACCGAGATCGATGGCACGATCCGGTTCGGCGACATCAAGCGCGGCAAGCGCGAGATCGTCGTCGTCCCGCCGCAGGGAGCCGACCGCGTCTACGAGGTGCCGGTCGGCAAGCACCTGCGCGTCCACGAGGGCGACGCCGTCCGCGCTGGTGACCGGCTCAGTGAGGGCCCGGTCAACCCGCACGACATCCTGCGCATCAAGGGGCCGCGCGCGGTCCAGGAGTACCTGCTCAACGAAGTGCAGGAGGTCTACCGGCTCCAGGGCGTGACGATCAACGACAAGCACATCGGCACGATCGTGCGCCAGATGCTCCAGAAGGTGCGGATCACCGACTCCGGTGACAGCGAGTTCCTCGAGGGTGAGCATGTCGACCGCGTCATGTTCCGCGACTCGAACCAAGCGCTCATCCAGAAGGGCAAGACTCCCGCCCGCTCCGAGCCGCTGCTGCTCGGCATCACCAAGGCGAGCCTGACCACGCAGTCGTTCATCAGCGCCGCGTCGTTCCAAGAGACGACGCGCGTGCTGACCGACGCCGCCGTGCGCGGCGCGACCGACGAGCTGCTCGGCCTCAAGGAGAACATCATCATCGGCCACCTGATCCCCGCCGGATCGGGGATCTACCGTCAGTTCGACATCGAATTCCAGATCGATGTCGACCAGACGCTCGAAACCGACGTGCTCGCCGCCCGCGAGCGCGAGCTGTTCCCCGGCCTCGCGCGTACTGGCGCCGAGGAGGCCGAAGAGGAAGAGGAGGCCGCGCCGGCAGACTGACTGAAATTCGATGGCTTGGACAACAGCGGATGGCAGTAATCTCGCGCCAAGACGCCAGGCTCGCGAAGGTCTCGCCGAGGCTCTTTTACATATCCTTGGCGAGCTTCGCGGCTTGGCGCGAGGATTCCGTACTGGCCTAGGCCCTCGCCCACTATCCGTGAAGCTCCCGAGGCCCCGCAAACCCCATAAAACCCCACCGCCGAACTTGACATCTTCCTCCTACGAACGTACCTTTCCTCGTCTGTAGCCGAACCGCGAAATCTGCGGCCGGCGGCGACGTTGATCCCGACGGAAAAACGCGTCGGTGCACGGCCGGGCGGGCGGGGGAAGCCGTTGGTTCCCCCGCGCTTTTCAATGGACCCCGCGAAGGCGGACGAAGAACGAATGCCCACGATCAACCAGCTGGTCCGCAAGGGACGGCGCGAGGTTGAGCGCAAAGACAAGGCCCCGGCGCTCCAGGGCAACCCGCAGAAGCGGGGCGTCTGCACACGCGTGTACACGACGACGCCGAAGAAGCCGAACTCGGCGTTGCGCAAGGTCGCGCGCGTCCGGTTGACGAACGGGTACGAGGTGACGGCCTACATCCCTGGCGAGGGTCACAACCTTCAGGAGCACTCGATCGTGTTGATCCGAGGCGGCCGCGTGAAGGACCTGCCGGGTGTGCGATATCACGTGATCCGCGGCTCGCTCGACGCGAGCGGCGTGAGTGACCGCAACAAGAGCCGTTCGAAATACGGCACGAAACGGCCGAAGTAGCGATGAGTCGACGACAGCGCGCGGTCAAGCGCGAGACGCCCCCCGATCCGCAATACGGTTCGAACTCGGTCAGCAAGTTCATCAACAACCTGATGCTGGACGGCAAGAAGTCGATCGTGGAGGGGATCTTCTACGACGCGATGCGCGTGATCGAGGAACGGACGGGCCAGCCGGCGATCAACGTGTTCAAGCAGGCGCTGAACAACGCGAAACCGGTGCTCGAGGTGAAGAGCCGGCGCGTGGGTGGCGCGACGTATCAGGTGCCGGTCGAGGTGCGGCCCGAGCGGCGGACCGCGCTGGCGATGAAGTGGCTGGTCACGTATTCGCGCGCGCGGACCGATCGGACGATGGCGGATCGGCTGGCGAACGAGTTGATCGCGGCGAGCCGTAACGAGGGCGCGACGATCAAGAAGAAAGAGGATACGCACCGGATGGCGGAGGCGAACAAGGCGTTTGCGCACTACCGCTGGTAGCGTGTAAGTCGAGAAATGCTGAATGCGAAATGATGAATGCGGAATGAGTGTGAATGATGGGTCCGTGGCCGTTCGATTCATCATTCATCATTCATCATTCATCATTTCCACCTGAAACGATATGGCTCGGAAGACACCCCTCGAGAAACTTCGCAACATCGGCATCATGGCGCACATCGACGCGGGCAAGACCACCACGACCGAGCGCATCCTGTACTACACGGGTGTCAACTACAAGCTCGGCGAGGTGCACGAGGGCGCCGCGACGATGGACTGGATGGAGCAGGAGCAGGAGCGCGGCATCACCATCACCTCCGCCGCTACCACCGTCCACTGGCGCGACAACACCATCAACATCATCGACACCCCTGGGCACGTCGACTTCACCGTCGAGGTCGAGCGAAACCTGCGCGTCCTCGACGGGGCCGTCGCCGTGTTCGACGGTGTCGCCGGCGTCGAGCCGCAGTCCGAGACCGTCTGGCGCCAGGCCGACAAGTACGGCGTGCCGCGCATGTGCTTCGTCAACAAGCTCGACCGCACCGGCGCGTCCTTCGACTACTGCGTCAAGACCATCCGCGAGCGTCTCGGCGCCGTGCCGCTCGTCACCCAGCTGCCCATCGGTGCCGAGGCCGACTTCATCGGCGTCGTCGACCTGGTCGGCATGCGCGCGCTCGTGTGGCGCGGCGACACCGCGATCGGAGAGGACTACGAGGTCGAGGAGATCCCGGCCGACATGGCCGACGCCGCCGCAGCCGCCCACCAGACGCTGATCGAGACCCTCGCCGACCACGACGACGAGGTCGCCGAGCTCTACCTCGAGGAGCACGACCTCAACCCCGAGAAGCTCAAGGCCGGCATCCGTCGGGCCACGCTCTCCGCCTCGCTGGTCCCGGTGCTGTGCGGCTCGGCGTTCAAG
>JBOHRM010000098.1:0-4545 GCA_050732715.1 Longimicrobiales bacterium | reverse complement strand
GGCGACGGCGTCGCCGACCAACGCAGGATCGCAGCGTCTTCCGTCAGCTGCGTGCGCGCGCCGATCCCGTTCGCCGGCAGCGTCCATACCTCGACCTCGCCCGACTCATCCGACAGCGCGATCAGACGGTCGCCGTCGGGCAGGAACGCGGCGTCGCGGTAGCGCACGCCCGTCATGCGCGTGACCTCGACGAAACGGCCGGCGCCCGCGGGCGCGACGAACACGCGGCCGCGCGAGGTGAGCGCGACGCGGTTCCCATCAGGCGAGAGGTGCGCGGACGTGAAATAATCCATCGGCCGCTCGACCCAGTTTTCGCGCATGTGGTCGAAGTCGCTGGTGACCGTGATCGCGAGCTGCGTCGTCTGGCCCGTCGTCGCATCGAACAGCCACAGGTCCGCGCCGCTCTGATAGACGATGCGTCCTTCGTGCATTGCGGGCGATTGCACGTCATAGTCGGTATGCGACGTATGCTGCTTCGGGTCGTTCCCGTCCTCCGCCACCGACCACAGATTCATGACGCCATCGCGATCGCTCGCGAAGTACACGCGCCCACGCCACGGCATCGGCGCCTTGCTCGTGCCGTCGAAGTCCGCCGTCAGCGGCCGGGCCTCCTCTTCAGGCCGCGCGAAAGACCACGCCCACAGGTTCTGCGCCGTACCGCCGCGATAGCGCTTCGTGTGACTGCCCTGCCACGCCAGACGCGTGAAGTAGAGCGTGCCGTCGGGTGCCAACGCACCCTCGGACGCCTGCCAGAGTGGGATCCGCTCGCGCTCAGGCGAGCACGCACTCGCACCCGAGCTCACATTCGGCAGCGATTCCCGCGAGCCGACGCCGGCCTCATCGGCTCCGCCGTCATTGCCGGTGTGTTCGAGATCCGCGACGTCTCCGCCGCAGGGACGCACGGCGACCAGCTGCGCGTTCGGCAGTGTCGCGTATTTCTGGGTGCTGTAGAGGATGCGGCCATCGGACGTCCAGCCCACGACGTCGGCGCCGCCGCCGTCCCACGTCTGTCGCACCGCCGGCCCTCCGGCCGCGGGCATCGTGTACACCTCGCGCGGACCTTCGTAGCTGGCCGAGTAGGCGAGCGTCGAACCGTCGGGGCTGAGCGCGGGACGCGTCTCTTCCGAGGGATGCGTGGTCAGCCGCTGCGCGACGCCGCCCGTTGCCGGAACCCGCCAGAGGTCGCCCTCCGCCACGAACACGACGACGTCGTCGTGGAGCGCGGGGAACCGGTAGTAACCCTCGCGTGCGGTTCGCTCGGGAACGGTCAGGCCGAGCACGATGGCGAGCGCGGGCAAGGCCGCAGTCACCGCTGTGAGCGGAGCGCTGGAACGTGGCATCATCGTCTTCAGGAATCGCATTGGAGGGTGGCTCGGTCCGGAACCGTCTGTCATCTATCCCGTGCGGCTGCCGCGCGTAGCATGGTCCGAAACCGCAAGCCCCGCAAGAGTGGACGGCGATATGGGGCCGATCGGGTCCCCGCTGGGAGATGGCACGACAGTGGGTCAGCCGAGACTGCGGATGCTCCGCGGACCGTCAGCGGTGCGCCGGACGGGCGCTACCGCCGGAATTCACTGAACACGGAGTCGCGGTCACCGCGTGTGCTGTGACAGGTGAAGCAGCCCGCCTGAAGCTCGGGCGAAAGTGTGCTCCGGCTTCGATCCGTGCCCGTGAAGCGGCCGAATGCCCAACCGCCCGTGTCCGGATAGCGGCGCGCGTCCTTCACCATCACATCGACGCGGCGCTGCGGGCCTTCGATGGTGTTACCCTGCACAACGACCGCATCGAGCAGATCGTACACAATGACGGAGCCGTCCGGGAAGCTGCCAGTGCGGTACCCTACGAGCGCCTCGTCATTGGCGTAGATGTGGTGGATCCCCGCCTCGGTGCTGAAGGCGTTACTTTCGGGCCCGACCAGCACGGTCTTCACGTGTGCCCACGCTCGGTATTCCTCGGGGAACGATACGTCAACCGTGGCGTCCGCCAGAATCGCGATGCTGCAGACCGCGATTCCAGTGATGGCGAAGCCGACCACTATACCCGCTCTCAGGACGGACATGCTGCACCTTTCCCGGAACTCGCGTGCTCGTTGCGCCTGCATCGCGGCCAATCATTGGCCGGCGCCGTTCGGAATGAGCGGCGAGGTCCTGATCCACCGCGACGAATCGCGTCATGATGCGTGGTGCGAGTGGAGGCGTGCCAACGTCGGGCGGTGAAACGCGTCTCCGGTGCGGCGCGAGGTCGCGAATCCGCGGTGTGCCGTCTCGAGCGCGTTTGCTCGGGGCAGTGGCGCGCGCAGGCGGCCGACGCTGGAACGCGATCGGGTCGACAACGTGGTAGCTGCCGATGCGAACCAGTCCTCGCCTTCGAGGAGGAATGGGTCGGGATCGCGGCCGGTGAGCCTGCTCGTCGCGGACCTGACGTACCACGCATGATGGAGCGCGATCTCGGCGATGCTGTGTCGGCCGGCCGCGGGGCGGACGAACGCCGCGATAGGCTCGCCGACACCCGTGACCGACGCTCACGCCTCTCCGCGCGCGACCACGTACGTCCGCTCCTCGGGGCCGACGCCCGTGATCGTGACCGACGTCCAGCCGGCAGGTAACCGTGTCTCGTCCTGTACGATGCCCGTCGGCGTGATCCGAAGCCCACCGAAGCCGTAGATCATCGCCTGAAGCACCCCGCCGGCACCCGTCGCGAAGTACGGGTTCGTGCCCCCTGCAACTTCCGCCAGCACCCCGAACGGCGGCAGCATGTTCGGCCGATAGCGGAGAAACATCTCGTATGCCGTGTCGGTCTTGCCGAGGCGCTGGTAGAGGATCGAGAAGATCGAGTACGTCATGGCCGGACCGCGGGCGACACGCGGCAGATAGTACTCGAGATCGCGCTCGATCGCCGCGGGGTCCATCACCTCGCTCAGCGGATAGGCGAGCAAAATGACGTCAGCCTGCTTGATCGTGTCGCCCGCGTACGTCGAATGCTCGCGTGTCACCCCGTCAGGAAAGCGCAAGATGGGGATATTGTCATGCACCTGCTGCCAATCCGCATCGGCGGGGACGCCGAGCACTTCGGCCGCGGCGATCGCCGCGCGGAGATTCGCCCGCGCAACGCCGTTCGTGAATGCGTTGTTGTCGACGTTGGCGGCGAACTCATCCGCGCCGACGACGTTGTTGATGTCGTACCGGCCCGGACCGTTGCGTTCGACGCGGCTCGTCCAGAACTGCGCCGTCGCCTCGAGGATCGGCCAGCCGCGCGCTTGCAGCCATCGTTTGTCCTGCGTGATCTGGTAGTAGTTCCACGCGGCCACGCCCACGTCACCCGTGATGTGGTGCTCGAATTCGCCGGTCAGGCAGCAGATGGGCGTTTCTTCATCGCCGCTCGCAGCGCTCTCCCAAGGGAACATCGCCCCCTCGTAACCGTGCGCGAGCGCGTTCCGCCGCGCCGCACCGAGACGCTGATACCGGTACTCGATCAGCGACTGCGCGATCTCCGGCTGGAGCGCGGCCAGCACGGGAAACATCCAGAGCTCGGTATCCCAGAACGCGTGCCCGAGATACCCCGAACCGCTCAGCCCCATGGGCGACATGCTATACGCCGTCCCTGCCCGCGCGAACGCGTATAGATGATAGAGCATGGCGCGCACGTCGCGCTGGATCGTGTCGTTCCCCGCGATGATGATATCACTCTGCCACAGCTCGGGTGGTCTGCGCTGGACGGGTCGGCCTGAAGTGTCCAAGTGTCGATCGGCGTTTGGGCGCGCAGCGGCGCAGCCGCCAAACATAGGAGCAGCGCCCAAGATCGAGTGATGGAAGTCACGGTCGCCGCGCGGCACGTGATCCATGAGCGGCGCGTCATACGGCTGCTCGCCTTCGGATCGTGATGCTCGCGTCGTCGGTCGGACATGGATCGCATGATAGGATGTCACAGAGCGACGCGCGAGCGGGCGAGCCGATGACCGGCCGCTGGCAGGGAGGTCCGCGAGGCCGCGGTGGTCGCGACGCTCGCCCGCGCCTGCAGGCGAAGCAGGTCGCTCATGAGCTCGGGATCTCAGTCAAACCGCCGACCATCACGTCCAGAACCCGTACGGCAATATCGGCGTGTCGAGCCGAGCCCCGGCGACCCTGTTCGCCATGGAGCACGGACTCGTCGCGTGGGAAGAACGCGCGATTGCGTGGCCGCCCGCCGGCGCGGCGCCGAGCTCGGCCTCGGGAACGTCGACTATCGGGTGATCAACGCCGAGCGCATCCTGCTTGACGACGATTCGGTCGACGGCGTGCTCTGCCGGTTCGGCTACATGCTGATGCCAGATCCCGCGGCGGCGTTCGCCGAGACGCGGCGAGTGCTGCGCCCGGGCGGCCGGGTGGCGGTGGCCGTCTGAGGCGCCATGGAACGCAACCCGTGGATCGCGATCGCCGGCATCAGCCTCGGCCAGCGCGGCCACATCCCACCCCCTCCTCCCCCACCCGCCCCGGGGCCGTTCAGCATGGCGAGCGCGGAGCGGGTCGACGGCCTTCTCCGCGAAGCGGGGTTCACCGACGTGCGGAT
>JBOHRM010000097.1:0-1961 GCA_050732715.1 Longimicrobiales bacterium | reverse complement strand
CACAAAGTGTATGGTATGGTATCGAGAATGGCGCGGCAGCGCTGGGCAGTCCGCACCGTCTGCTTGCCTACCGGCCTGGGCAGGCCAAGCGCGTTCCGCTGAATAGGCTGGACATCCTTTACAGAACGTAATTGGGACATCGTTTACAGTTCAGCGGCGTCTCCTTTTCCGTTCCATAACATCCATGATGCGATAGTCGGCTTCGTCTAGCCAGCCGAGGTGAATGGGACCACAATACACGGACCATACGGCCTCGGCGACTTGCTCGAGGCCAACGTGCCGGCGGCCGAGGAGGTGGCTGACAAAGACCTTGCGGCTGTTCCAGCGAATGGTGGAATCCTGTGAGACGAGCCGCACCTCGAAATGGGCCGGGTACTCGAGAGGCTTGGGGGTTTCTTCGTACGAGCGAGGTGAGGGACGGAACCGCTCCGAAGGTATGTCCATGCCCAGGCCTTCGTGGGGGCGCTCGAAGTTGAAGATGCGGCGGAACTCATTGAAGCGTCGCTGCTGCGCTCGCAGGTTTGCCCGCGGCGGCAAGGCGGTCTCCCTCTTGAGATCGCGGTGCATGCGCTCGTGCCGCTGGTTCTGCTGCGGCTTTCCAGGTTCGATGAACTCGGGGATGATGCCGAGCGTGACCCACCAGACGGAAAGCTTGGAGAGTCGGGCGATCGCATTCGAAGCGAAGGGATGGCCGTTGTCGGTCCGGATGCACTGGGGGAGGCCGAACGCCCGGAAGAGGGCGCGGAAGCGCTGCAGGGTGGCCCGCAGGTCGAGACGCAGCATGCCGCGGCATTCGAGCAGGAATCGGGAGTAGCCGTCCTGCACGGTGAGGGGGAAGCACAGATGCCCGTCCCGGGTCCGGAATTCGCCTTGAAATCCGCCGTCCAGGTGACATTGGGCTCCTCCGGGTCGAGGGGCGGCGCACTCGGGTGTGTGCGTCGCCGCCGTGGCGTGCGGGGTTCCACTTTGCCGTGCCGTTCGAGGATGCGGTGGATCGTGTCCACCGAGGGAACGCACGCGACATCGGGATCATTCTCGAGCACGCGGCGGATCTTACGGGCTCCCCAGCCTCGGCGCTTGCGTATCTCGAGAACCCGTGCGACGACTTCGTTACCCGTCGCATGAGCGCACGAGTGCGGCCGGCGTGAGCGATCGGCAAGCCCGGTGAGACCCTGTTCATTGGCTCTCTCCAGCCACTTATAGCCAGTGGGGCGGCTGATGCCGTGCCGACGGCAGAGCTCGGCGAAGGAGAGGTCCGAGAGCTGAGCTTCGAGCACGAAGCGAGCACGTTCGGTCTCCACGGTGGCGGTTCTCCAGGGCAACGGAGCCTCCTTCCTGAGGAAGGCTCCAGGCTAACACGGGAGAACTGTAAACGATGTGTCCTTAACGTTCTGTACAGGATGTCCCCGGGATGTACCAAGGCCAGCCATAACAGGAGCGTTCACGCTGCGGCGGCTGCGCCGCCTTGCCCTGCGGGACATCGCCCGGAACGTTAGGCGCAAGATGAAAACGCTCTCGAATTCAACCAGTTAAGGCGGTGGCTAAGACATGCTACCCGACGACGTATCGAGACTCGCTCGTAGGTTGCTTGAACCTCACCTGGTTGCTCGCCGGCGGATTCTAGAGCGAGACGTCGTTGAGATACTGGAGCAATGTGCCTCGCGAGGAATCCCCGCAGGTACGCCCGTCCTGGTTCCTACCTTTGATCGCTGCGCCGCTGAACTTGAGCAGCGCCTCGGCTACGCCTGGGCTGCGCTTCTCCGGACGCTGCGAGCAGGCCGGATCGAGCTCTATCCTGGAATTGAGGGCGACATCGAGGCCGAGCTGCGATCATTCAGCGAGGCGATCACCAGGGACCTCCTTCAAGCCGTAGAGAATAAGGCCAAGCCGATAAACGCGAAGCTGGAAGGTCGTCTCGACCTGATGGCGCGGTGGGATGAGGCCGTCGAGCAGCTGATGGG
>JBOHRM010000096.1:0-1730 GCA_050732715.1 Longimicrobiales bacterium | reverse complement strand
AACGAGCGAATGGACCTGACGGCGCGGCGCGCTCCTCAACGTGGTAAGTTAATCCATGCGGCGAGTCCCGGTAAGCTGGTTAGCTCCAGTGAGTAGCGCCGCAGGTCATTCGCGAATCCGTTAGGCGTTGGACTGAGCTGCCGCCACAGGAGCGGCCTGCCCAACCCGTCATGGGATCCCGTCGAGCCGCCACGATCTCCGGAGGTGTCACAAACTATCCGTGTCAATCGTTTTCTGTTTGGGATTGCCGCCGATCCGGGCGGAACTCGGATCCACCCCCTTAACGAAGGAGGACTCATGTGTGCATCGTTGCGCTGTACCGGGGTTGCGCTGCTTGTGCTTGGCGCGCTTGTCGCCGCGTGTAGTGCGGAGAACCGCCTGCCGACCGAGCTAGAGATCCCCGCCTTCGCGCTCGAGGGCCAGTGGGACGGAGAGTTCGTCTACGAGTACGACGAGGCGCACGACTACTGGCGATGCTTCTACAACGATCCGGACGGGGTCCATACTCCCAACGGGACTCGATACCAATTCGAATGCGGGAAGTTGTTGCTCGGGCTCAAGGCCGGTGTGACGCCGGAGGATCTTCAGGATCTGTTTGACGCCATCGACGCCACGTTCATACGGACCGGTCTTCCGGAACCGTATACCTTTGCGTCGGTCAGAGTCCCCATGAGAAGCGAGCGCGAAGCGCTGCTCGTTGCCTCGAGGGATCCCCGCCTGCGCTACGCCTCGCTCAACTTCAGCGGGCCGGCCGAGTGTGGCATGGTAGGCGGGTGTCGCAGCGAATAAGATTTCAACCCGCGGTTGAGACGATCGATACGACTTCCGATATGCTGCGCTGATCTTAACCCAAGGAGATCGTAATGAGTACGGATTCCGTTGCACGCCGGGGCCTGCTCCGGTCGTTCGCCCTTTCCGGTATGCTTGTCACAGTGGTCGGTTGCGAACGACCGTAATCGTCAGTTCCCACCGAGCCCCGCCTAAACCTTGCTGCTGCGCCGACCCCGGTCATCACCGACACCACACCACGAGAGCACATGCCGCTGGCGGAGGTCCTGGCGGCGCTCCAGGATCCGCAGCAGAGTGACGGTACGCTCCTTGTCGGCGTCAAGGAGCCGGATGCGGCGCGGGGGGTCAGCACCACAGGAGAAGAACTCCCGCTCGCGGCGCGCTTCGCGGCCGAGGCGGCGGTGCGCCGCACATCGCGGTGGCGACCGTGAGCGGGGTAGATTACCTTCTCACCTGGAACTGCAAGCACATCGCCAACGCGCAGACGCGCCGGGCGGTGAGTGCGGCGTGCCGGGCGGCGGGCTATGAGCCACCCGTGATCTGCACGCCGGAGGAACTCATGGGCGAGGGAGGCGCCGATGTGGACTGACCCGATCGTGAAGGAGACCCGCCGAGCGCGCGAGGAGTTGGCCGCGCGCTTCGGGCACGACTTAGACGCGCTGTGCCGCTATTTGCGCGAGCGCGACATGGCGGACCCGCGCCCCATGATCGAGCGAGCGCCCAAGCCGCCGGCCACCGTTGAACCGGCGTCACGTAAGGCGTCGTAAGTCGTTGCTCCGGCTCGCCCAACAAACGGATGCAGTGGACGGAGGGCGCGGCATGCTGTAGGTCCCAGGGCGTGTTGTGGCGGAGCATGCTATTCAGGATCACCAATAGCTTTCGCATGCAGGCTACGAGGGCCACTTTCTTGGGTTTTCCCCTCGCGAGCAACCGTTCGTAGA
>JBOHRM010000095.1:0-3852 GCA_050732715.1 Longimicrobiales bacterium | reverse complement strand
CCACAGTCCGTCGCGCGTATCGATGCGCGCACGCATCTCGAAACGGCCATACTGCCACGAGTGCAACCCTCGCGTGGTCACACTCGCCGACGTGTACTCGGCGTACTCGCGCTCGCTTCGCCAGTCGCGCCGTTCGGGATCGTGCCGCGGGTTGAGCACGCGCTCGCGACGCGCTTCGATGATCAGAAACCCGTCCTCACACCACGCGTTCTCCGGCTGGTACCACTGCAACTCCGCGTTGCGCACGAAGCCGCGTTCATACGTCCAGTTCGCAGGATCCGGCCTGCCATCCTGGTCGAACTCGTCCGACCAGACCAGCTCGTACTCCGTGCCCTGCAGAACGCACGGCTTCGTTCGGCCGTCTCCGCACCGATGCGTCGCCTGCTCGGCGAACGTGCCGGATGTGATCACCAGGCACATGAACGCCAATGCGACGGGTAACGCCGGTCGACCGCGATAGCCGTTCATCCGCTACGGGGCTCGAGGATAGCGTACGCGCGTACGGGGAAGCTGCCGATGCCTTTCACCTTTACGGGCACAGCGGAGAAGCGGAACCCGACAGCGGGTAGCTGATCGAGCCCGCGCATATGCTCGACGATCGGGATGCCCGCGCCGAGCAGCGTGCTGTGGACGGGCCGTTCGCCGTTCGCGGTTGTCTCGTCGACGTTCAATGAATCGATGCCGACGAGCGCGGCGCCGGCGTCGCGAAGGAAGAGCGCGGCGTCCCTGGTCAGGAACGGATGACCGTCGAAGTAGCGATCCGTGCGCCAATGCGCTGCCCAGCCGGTGTGCACGAGGACTGCCTTGCCACGCACGTCGGAGATGTGGAACGCGTCGCGTCCGATCGCCCGTTCCGACCTGTCGGCCGCGCGCACGACGATGGCAGGCACGTCGGCGAGCACGCCGAGATCGAGGTCCGCCACGTCGGCGCCGTCGGCGAACCGATGGAACGGGCTGTCCACGTACGTACCGGTGTTCGCGACCATCTCGATGCGGCCGATGTGGAACTCGGTGCCCTCGGCGTAATGCGCGCGCGAGTCCTCGCGGCTGAGGTAATCGCAGATGATGGGCGCCGGGAGCCCACGATACGTGATCATGCCCGGCTCGATCGTGTGGCTGAGATCGATCAGCCGGTGGTTACGATCGTTCATCTGCATTCTCGGTTCAGGAGCAGCGGAACGTTTCCTGCCGCCGTGCCGGACCGAACAGGATAGGCGAATAGCGGAGCGGGCGGCAAGGACGCCGGCCTGCTCGTGCGACGGTCGTGCCCGAGCGGAGGTGATCGTGGCGAACCCGAACCAATCGGCGGAGCTTCTGTATCTGCTCGCCGGTGATCCCGCCGAGCTGGCGGGTATGCTCACATCGATGCGCAGCGCCGACGTCGCGGAGCGGCTCAGCGAGCTTCCGCCCGAAGCGGCCGCGCGCATCGTCGCCGCCCTGCCGTTCGATCTCGCGGTTCAGGTCCTCGACGCGCCCGAGCTCGAGCGGCGTCATCTGCTCATCCAGCACACGGACGAGGAGGTGGCGGGCTCACTGATCGAGGCGATGTCGGCGGACCAACAGGCGGATCTGTTCCGGCGCATGCCCGAGCCCGAGCGCACGCGTCTCTTCCGCGTGCTCGAGCCGTCCACCCGCGACGATCTCGAGCGGTTGCTCCGTTACCCGCCGAAGAGCGCGGGCGGGATCATGACCACGGAGCTGGTCAGTGTGCCGGCGACCTGGACCGTCGAGGAGACGCTGCGTCACATCAGCCAGGTCGGCCGTGCCAAGGAAACGGTCTACGCCGTGTACGTGCTCGATGACGACGATCGTCTGACGCACGTCGTCTCGCTGCGCGAGCTGCTCGTCTCGGACCGCCAGCTCCCCGTACTCGACGTGGGTGACCGGCGCCGGCCGATCACGACGACGCCGTCGACAGACCGCGAGGAGGTGGCCCGGCTCATCGGCAAGTACAACCTGCTCGCGATCCCCGTGCTCGATGACCACGGCCACGTCATCGGCATCGTGACCGTCGACGACGTGATCGACGCACTCGTCGCCGAAGAGACCGAGGACGTTCAGAAGCTCGGCGGCATGGAAGCGCTCGATGCACCGTACCTCGAGATCAGCCTGCCCAGGATGATCCGCAAGCGCGCGGGATGGCTCGCCGCGCTGTTCCTCGGTGAAATGCTCACGGCGACGGCGATGACGTACTTCGAGGACGAGATTGCGCGCGCCGTCGTGCTCGCGCTCTTCGTGCCGCTGATCATCAGCAGCGGCGGCAACTCGGGCGCGCAGGCGACGACGCTCGTGATCCGCGCCATGGCGCTGGGCCAGGTGCGGCTACGTGACTGGTGGCGCGTCATCCGCCGCGAGTTCTCGTCCGGCCTCGTGCTCGGCTGCATCCTCGGGTTGCTCGGTCTCGCGCGCATCCTGCTTTGGCAGGCGTTCGGCGACGCCTACGGCGAGCACTACTGGCTGCTCGGCATGACGCTCGGCGTGAGCCTGGTCGGCGTGGTGCTGTGGGGCACGCTCGCCGGATCGACGCTGCCGTTCCTGCTCCGGCGCCTGCACTTCGACCCCGCGAGCGCGTCCGCGCCGTTCGTCGCAACGCTCGTCGACGTCACGGGCATCGTGATCTACTTCACGGCCGCCAGCCTGATCCTGCGGGGCACGTTGCTGTAGCGTCGCGCGGCCACGCTCGGCACGACCCGATGCGCCGCGTCGATGCCCGGCAGCGCCTCGGGCCGCACGGGCTTCGAACGGGGTCGGATATCGCCGAAATCGGACGTCTAATTGCAGCCGGCATTGCGCCGCTCGACCTCGGCCGGCGTGCCGTTTTCTGGCTCGAACCACATACCCTTCTGTCACAACCGGGGCGTCTGAGACGTTTGACGAAACGAGTGAAGTTGCGGACGAATCTGTTGTGAACGTTGACGAAAGACCGATTCTAACGGGTCTCGTCGGCGGCAACGAACCGGCCGGCGTTCTCCATTCACGTGCCATGACAACCTCAACCTCTTGGAGGGGCATATGCGCAAACGCACACGCTGTTTGTGGGCTGTTGCGCTGATCGCGCTCGCGCCGGCGAGCCTGATCGCGCAGGAGCGGCAGATCACCGGGCAGGTGACCCGGGCCGGGACGGAACAGCCCGTGCTAGCCGCCGCGGTGTCCGTGACGGGCGGCGGCGAAGCGAGCACGGTGCTCACGAACGCGGAAGGACGATTCACGGTCACGGCCCCGGCCGGCGAGGTGACGCTGCTGATCAGCGCGTTCGGGTACGCGGACAGCCAGGTCGTCGTCGCCGCGGGCGAGTCGACGGCTGATATCGAGCTGCAATACGATGCGTTCCAGCTCGACGAGCTTGTGGTGACGGGCCAAGCCACGAGCATCGCGCGGCGCAGCGCGACGACGGCGATCGCGTACGTTTCAGGCGAGGACGTGGCCAGGGTCGCATCGCCGACCGTGCTGAACGCAATCACCGGCAAGGTCACCGGCGTCAATCTACAGACGAACTCGGGCGCACCTGGCGGCGGGATCCAGATGCAGATTCGCGGCAACAACACGATCCTGGGCGCCTACGATCCGCTGTTCGTCGTTGACGGGGTGATCTATTCGAACGCCAGCGTCCCCGGCGGCCGCGGGATGGCGAACAACGCGGCCGACGACGAATTGGAAGCGGACGCCGTGAACCGGATCGCGGACCTGAGTCCTGCCGACATCCAGAGCATCGAGATTCTGAAAGGTGCCGCCGCTTCTTCGATCTACGGATCGAAGGCATCGAACGGCGTCGTCGTAATCACGACGGCGCGTGGTCAGGCGGGCGCTCCGCGGGTCAACGTGACGCAACGCCTCGGCGTATCCACCCCGCTC
>JBOHRM010000094.1:0-5163 GCA_050732715.1 Longimicrobiales bacterium | reverse complement strand
TCGTTGAAGACGAGGTAGACCACGCGCAGTACACTGTCCAGCCGCTCGGGCAGCTCCGGCTGCGACGGCACTTCGTATGGGATGTGCGCGTCGCGTATCTTCCGCTTGGCGCGCACGATGCGCTGGGCGAGCGTCGGCGGCGCCGTGAGGAACGCGCGCGCGATCTCCTCGGTCGTGAGGCCGCAGACCTCGCGCAACGTGAGCGCGACCTGCGCGTCCGCCGGCAGCGCCGGGTGGCAGCACGTGAAGATTAATCGCAGCCGGTCGTCTTCGACATCCTCGCGGTCGACCGGGTCCTCTGCCTCCGTTCGGGATTCCAGCTGGACGGCGAGCTCGACGAGCTTCGCATCGTAACGTGTGCGACGGCGCAGCGAGTCGATCGCCTTGAATCGGCCCGCCGACACGAGCCAGGCGCGTGGGTTGTGGGGCACACCGGTTCTCGGCCACTGGTCGACCGCCGCCGTGAACGCGTCGTGCAACGCGTCCTCGGCGATCTCGAAGTCACCGAGCAGCCGGATCAGTGTGGCGAGCACACGCCGCGATTCCGCGCGGTAGACGGCCTCTACCACCTCCCGTATCGGAGGGGCCGGGTTCTCGTTCATCCGTCGTGAATACCCCGGCGGGGTCCACGGACGCGGCCCGCGCCCGTCCTCGAAAGGGCGCAGCGGCAGCACCCTGGCCGTAGCCGTGGCCGCACCCATCGGCTGTTACGCGATCTCTCGCCGGAGTGAAGCGCTGCGCTGCCCCTCCGTCAGCTCCCGAACCGGTCGCACCTCGATGGTGCCCAGACGCGCGGACGGGATCTTCGATGCGATCCGGATCGCATCGTTAAGATCCCTCGCGTCGATCAGGAAGATGCCGCCAAGCTGTTCGCTGGTCTCGGTGAACGGGCCGTCGGTGATCGAGACCTTTTCGCTGCGGACGCGCACGGTCGTGGCGGTCTGCACCGACTCGAGCGGCTCCGCGACGATCAGCTGCCCGTCCTTCCGGAGCTCGTCCTCGTAGGCGATGTGCTCGCCGCAGAACGCGTCGAAATCTGCCGTCGACATCGCGTCCAACTTCGTCTCGTCGTTGTAGATCAGGCAAAGGTACTTCAATCTCGCCTCCACACGCTGTTGAACCGATTGCCCTGGGCTGACATCACATGGTCGATCATGTGGCATCGATATCGACATCGTGACTCGGACGCCGGGGGCGAAGAATGGGCCGCTCGAAGGTGCGTGGGCGCTTTGCGACGTCGGCGACAGCACACGCTACGGCGGATTCTATACGCAGGACGTGCCGGGAGCCTCTTAGGCCCGGCTTCGAGGTCGGGTTCCATGCGAATTCCGGGAGATCGATCGCCCGATCCTCAACGCCGGCATGGAGGGCGCTCGGCTGCGACGACAGGACCTACTTGCGTTTCCCGTCCCTCGATCACTACATTGTAGGTTCAGCCAGACCACACGCGCACGGAGGCCGAGTTGTCATGCACCTTGGGGAGCTCGAGCAGTTGCTGATGTTCGCGGTCCTGCGGTTGGGCGACGCCGCTTACGGCAACGCGATTCGCGAGGAGGTCGAGACCCGGACGAGCCGTGTGCTTTCCCCTGGCGCGGTCTACACGGTGCTCGATCGGCTCGAGGCGAAGGGGCTCGTCGGGTCGGAGGTGACGGCCGCGACACCGGCGCGCGGCGGGCGTCGTATGCGGCGCTACTGGGTGGAGCCGGCGGGCGCGCGCGCGTTGCGCGAGGTTTACGCGGGGCTGCGGCGGATGGCGCAGGGTGTGGGTCCGAAGCTGGATGACTTGGCCGCGGAAGGCGGGGCGGTGGGCCCTGTTCGGCGTTGACACGGGTGCAGCGGCTTGACGAAGCGCGGAAGTGAATCCGGGTGGCGGCGATTCTTCGGCGCGAGATGGGACGGCGTCTGGGTGTCGGCGTGTCGGGGCAGGTGGTCCTTCGCGCGGTTTCATTGCAGCGCAAGATGAGGCGTTGGACGACAAGGCCTTTGGAGCCGTTTCATTGCGGCGCAAGGAAATGCTGCAAGGAGGTTGCCGGGTGAGATGGTCGCGAGAAAAGCCGCTCGATCTGACGATCGTGCGGCGTTGCGGCAGTGGGCGTTGACGGAGTGTGTCACGGGAGTCTACGGAATGGACTGGGCTGGGTGAGGCGTCACGATCGATCGCGAAGGTTGCGCCCGCCACTCGGTGCGCGACTGCTGGTGAAGCTGCTGATACCTGCACGACACCGAGAGTTCGTGGAGGGCGACCTCGACGAAGAGTTCGCGGCGAGGCTGCGCTCGACGGAGCGCGAGTCCGTGGCGCGGCGCCGATACTGGCGGCTGGCGCTCGCGTCGATCTTTTCGACCCGGTTTCGGCCAGGTCGGAGGCCGCAGCATCGTGGCGGGTCTCAGCGTTCATACGGAGGCACTGCAATGTACGCGTGGCTGCATGGCTGGTGGCGCGACGTGGTGTACGGCGCGCGGCTACTTCGCCGGCGACCGGGCTTCACGGTCGTGGCGATGCTGACACTCGGTCTCGGCCTGGGCGCGACGACGGCGGTGTTCAGCGTTGCAAACGGGCTGTTGCTGCGTCCGGTGCCTGGCGTCGTCGACCCGGACGGACTCGTCACGATCGAGTTCAGCGAGTTCCGCGACATGGATCTCGGGCGCCGGACCGGTATCTCGCCGCACAATCTCGCGGACCTGGATGCGGCGGCGACGACGCTGATAGGCATGGCGGCATGGCAGCCTCAGACTCTGCAAGTGCAGGGATCGGAGGGTCGGCCGATCGCGATCACAGGTGAGGCCGTAGGTGGGGATTATTTCGGCGTGCTGGGCGTGCGGCCCCAGCTCGGCCGCCTGCTCGACCCCGAGGAATCGCGGCCCGGTCGACCGAGCTATGTCGCTGTGATCAGCGGCCGGTTCTGGCGAGAGCAGTTCGGCGGCGATCCAGACGTGACGGGTCGGGTGCTGCGAATGAATCGCCACCCGGTCACGATCGTTGGCGTCGCGCAGGATGGCTTCCATGGTGCCGAGCGTCGCGGCGACGCGGACCTCTGGTTCCCGTCATCGATCTACAACGACATGCGGCACGTCCACGATCCGCGTTCGAATTCCCGGGCGGGTGGCATATTCTGGAGCGGAACCGTCGGCCGGCTGGCGCCAGGTGCCACAGTAGAAGCGGCGGAGGCGCAGCTCCAGCAGATCATGGAGCGACTCGTGGCCGCGTACCCCGACGACAACGAGTCATACGACACGTTCCGGCCGTGGGCGGTTAAGGGCCTCGGGCTTTCCCGAATGGAACGTCAGCATTTCGACCAGACGGTGCGCATGCTGTTCGCAGTCGTCGTGTTCGTGCTCGTGATCGCGTGCGCGAACGTGGCGAACATGCTGTTGGCGCGCGGCATCGAGCGGCAGAGTGAGGCCGCGGTACGGCGAGCCCTTGGTGCGACCGGCGGGCGACTCGTGCGGCAGCAGGTCACGGAGAGCCTGCTCATCGGCGCGGCCGCCGGGTTGCTCGGCCTGCCGATGGCGTTTGCGTTTCGTGCCGTGTTCAGCGGTGCGGAAGTAGGGCGCTTCCCGATTGACGATGTGTCATTCGACATCCGTGTGTTCGTCTTTGCCGTGCTCGTCACGCTGTCAACGCGTGTCCTGTTCGGGCTGGTGCCGACTGCGCTGTCCCGCCGGCTCGAGCTCACGGGCTGGCTCAGCGAAGCCGGCGGCGGCGATACGCGCCGGACCGGGCGGGCACGCTCGGCGATCACCGTGCTCCAGCTCTCACTCTCGATTACATTGCTCGTGGGTGCCCTGCTGCTGGCGCGCACCCTCCTCAACCTGCACGCGGTCGATCTCGGCTTCGACCCCCGAGGCGTCTATTCCTTCATGATCGACACGGAACCCCAGGGATATGACGAAGCGGCCCGACACGCGTTCGAGGCGGCGTTGCTCGATCGCATGAGTGCATCGACGGGCGTGACTGCGGCGGCACTGACCGTGAACCCGCCGTTCGGCGGCGTTAGCTCGCACGACCGGGTGCAGCATCCTGCGGACCCGGAACGACATGTGGACGTCGTTCTCGAGTGGGTCTCGCCCGGATATTTCGATGCGCTGCGAGCGCGCGTCGTCGCAGGCCGAGGCATTGAAGTGGAGGACTTGCGAAGCGTCGAGGGCGGCGTGCAGAACGTGGTGATCAGCCAGACGCTCGCCAGCACGCTTTTCGGCTCGGAGCCCGCGGTCGGACGGTCCATCATGCAGCGGCGGTACCGTGGCCCGGCGCGCGAGCTGACGATCGTCGGCGTTGCCGCGGACAAGCGAGTGACGTCACTGAGATCCGGGCCGGAGACGGTTCTTTACGAGCCGATTGACGCACGGTCGCGATACAGTGAGTGGGTTGTCACACTCGTGCGGACGCCGTACGGCCTACGTAACGCCGAGTCTGTCGTCCGAGATGCGGTTGACGCACTCGACCCCGCCCTGCCGCTCGGGCAACCTCAGGCGTTGGAGGACAACCTCGATCGGCACCTTTCGGAGGAGCGGCTGTTTGCGAGGCTGCTGGTCGTGCTCGCGTCGATCGCACTGCTGATGGCCGCGGTCGGGCTTTACGGCGTCGTCGCCGGCTCGGTAGCGGAGCGCACGCGCGAGATCGGCATCCGCATGGCACTCGGCGCGCACCGCAGTCGCGTCCTCGCGATGGTGCTGAAACAGGCCGGCGCACTCGTGATCACCGGCGCTGTTCTCGGCCTCGCGGGCGCTGTCATGCTGACGCGCGTCATCGAGAACCGGCTGTTCGGCGTCGATCGTCTCGACCCCGCAATCTACGCCGCGGCCGCGGCGGTATTCGCGATGGTTGCGCTCGCCGCAACAGCGGTCCCGGCCCGCCGCGCGACTGCCGTCGACCCGATGCTCGCACTCCGACAGGACTAGTGCTCGCCGGAGCCGAGCTTCAATGGGGGCCTCGTCGCATTGCTCGGTTCCCTTGCCGGTCTGCCAGAAATCGAACGGCCTCGGGTCGCTGCCGGTCACACGCGCGTCTGTGGCCAGCGCCTAGTGTCCCGTAACAATGATTTCTCACATAATTCCCGGGCGGGGCATCCCGCCTGGCGGCGTTGCTCGTCGATCAAATACACCCGGTATTCTCCCTCCTCGCGCCTTGCCAGGCGGGCGCCGCGCTCCGGGACTTATGCAATT
>JBOHRM010000093.1:0-3354 GCA_050732715.1 Longimicrobiales bacterium | reverse complement strand
CGGCTTCTTTGATCGCGTCGGAGGACTGTTGAGGACGGGTTCGACCGGCACGAACGTCATGGACGTCCAGGTCTTCCTCATCGGCTAACGGCAACGGACGCGGTGCCCGACGGCCGCCGCGCGTAGCATCGGCCGGCGCGAGGTCCTCGGTGATGATCTCCAGGGCCTCGCCCATGTGCGCGTCGAGCTGGGCCTCGATGCCGCGTATATGGCGCGCCACCCCGAGCTGCTCAGGGTTCGACTCACGCCCGCGTTCGACGCGCGCGGACTCGGCTGGTTCCGGCGCGCGCTACGCGAAACGTACGGCGCCACGTTCGGGTGTGACGGGATCGCGCGATCACACCGCGCCGTCGTGCGCTTTCACCGGCCGGTGCTCGCGATCGCCCGCGTCGCCGCGTGCCGCTGGCGCGAGCAGCCTGGCGCCCTGCCCAGCGCGACAGAGCCGCGCCGGGACCCCCGCGTGTCCGCCGACCTGATCGCGATGCACCCGTTCATCGGAGCGTTGCGTTGGGCGCTGATACGGGCAAGCGCGCGATCGGAGCTTTCGGCGCTGCTAGACCCGGTGTGGCCGTCGCGAGCGCTGCGCGCCGGCGTCGACCGGATCGTTCACCTGTTCCCGCGGGTCGTGCGCGACCACGAAGAGACCGCGCTCGCCACGCTTGCGGACCTCGATCTCGAAACCGGAGTGGTCGAGAATCCGTGGCAGCCAACGCACGCCACCGTTTCGACGCTTCGAGCGCTCGTCGAGCGCGGCCTCGTGGTCGACGGCCACCCCGCGCTCGCCGAGGCGGCCTGATTGCTGGGACCCTCTCCCCCGACGACGGGGGAGAGGGTCAGGGTGAGGGGGTGCCGACGCGAGCGTGCCCGTCCCCGTCGTTGGCGTCTTTCGCCGGAACCCGCCGAATGCTCACGTTCGCTCCTCATTTGACGCCACGCCTCGAACGTTGAACGTTACGAAGCCTCACATTGCAGCGGTTCACGAGCAGCGGTTCGAGACCCTCAATCCCGTCGGCGCCGGAGGAGCAGTGAAGCACACGTCGTTTTCGCGAGCGGGCGTCTCGCCCGTGGGGGCCATCGTCATCCTCGCGTCTGCGCTTGCGAACGTCGTCTCGGCGCAGACACCGGCGGTGCGTGTCGATGCGGCGACCGAGGCGCGCGCGCTCATGAGCGAGCCCGTGATCGAGGAGGCGTTCCGCGTGATCGTCGAGCTCGAGCCGCGGACCGTCGAAGACCACATCGCGTTGACACAGGTTCCCGCGCCGCCGTTCAAGGAGGCCGAGCGTGCGCAGGTCTATCTCGAATGGCTCCGCGATGCCGGTGCGGACTCCGTGTTCATCGATGAGGAGGGCAACGTCATCGCGCTGCGGAGAGGTCGCACGGGCGAACGGACGGTCGGCTTCGGCGGTCACCTCGACACGGTCTTTCCCGAGGGCACCGACGTCACGGTCCAGCAGCGCGGCGATACGCTCTTCGCGCCGGGCATCGGCGACAACACGCGGGGCCTGATGGTCGTGCTGACGGTGCTGCGCGCGATGGAGCAAGCGGGCGTCGAGACGGAGGATGATGTGTGGTTCGTCGGCGTCGTGGGCGAGGAGGGCTTGGGCGACCTGCGGGGCATGAAGCACCTGTTCGGCGCGGACACGAACCCGATCGCGGCGTGGATCGACGTCGACGGCCTCGGGCTCGACCGGACCGTCAACCGCGGCCTCGGCTCGTACCGCTACCGCGTCGCATTCAAAGGACCGGGCGGCCACTCGTGGGGCGCGTTCGGCATCGCGAACCCGGCGCACGCGCTCGGCCGTGCGGTCACGCATTTCGTCGCGGCCGCGGATCCACTCACGCGCTCCGGGCCGCGCACGAGCTACAACGTCGGCAGCCTCGACGGCGGCACGTCCGTCAACGCCGTGCCGTTCGAGGCGATCATGGAGATCGACATGCGCTCGGAGGACCCGGCCAGCCTCGACCGGATCGATCTCGCGTTCAAGGAGGCGATGCAGCGCGGGCTCGATGATGAGAACAAGGCTCGGCGGCGCGGCCCCGCGCTCGAGCTCGTGGTCGAGCCGATCGGCAACCGGCCGTCCGGCGCCGTGCCCGACGACGCCCCACTCGTGCGCCGCGCCCTCGCCACCAGCGAGGTCCTCGGTGTGCCCGGATCGCTCGCGATCGCGTCGACGAACTCGAACATCCCGATCGCGCTCGGCATCCCCGCCGTCACGATCGGCGGCGGCGGCGTCGGCGAAGGCGCCCACTCGCCCGACGAGTGGTGGATCAACCGCGACGGCCACCTCGGCATCCAGCGCGCACTGCTCTTGCTCGTCGCCGAAGCCGGCCTCGCGCTCGGAGACACGTAGGTCGCTCCGGCGTCGCCGGCGGCATGGTCTACTTGCCGGATTCCGCGCACTACCAGGCCGTGTCGGCGGCGGGTGCGGACCGGCGCGCAGCCTGAGACCCGACCTGATGATCGACGCGGAATGCCGGGATCTCATTGACAAAAGCCCGACGGCCGTGAACCGTTGAATCGGACCGGGGACCTCCGCGCGACGCATGTCGCGTGGGAAGAACGCGGATGCCGCGGCGTGACCGAGGCGAGGTCGCCGGCCGCGGCGACGGAACCCGGAGGCCACCATGGCGGACAATATCCAGAAGGTCGACTACTGGTACGTCACCGTCGACAACGAGCCCGGCGCTGGCGCGCGTGTGCTCGAAACGCTGCGCGATCGAGGCGTGAACCTGCGAGCGTGCCACGGCTTCCCCTCCGAGGGTCGCGCTCAGCTCGATCTGGTGCCCGAGGATGGAGAGAAGCTGCGGACGGCCGCCGAAGAGGCGGGCCTTTCGCTAAGCGAGCGGAAGCGAGCTCTGATCGCCGAAGGAGAAGACCGCGTCGGCGCCGTTGCGGAGATGCTCGGCAGGCTGGCGAGCGCGGGGATCAACGTCGTGGCGATCGACGCGCTCGCGGCCGGCGCCGGCCGCTACGGCGCGCTGCTGTGGGTGGCGCCGGAAGACTACGAGCAGGCCGCCACGGTGCTCGGCGCGGCCTGACACACGCGTATTCGGAACGACCGGGCACGTACGAGCCTCGTCCTGCGTTTTCGCGGCGGCCTGGACCGGCGAACCCGAGATTGGCCCGCATGGGGCGGTGTCGCTCACTGGCGTCGGTCCCAGGGTGGGTTTGCAGGAATCTTCGCGATGCTGCCAGGGCAGGTTTAGCGGCTTGCCGCTCGGCTGTTGGCAGTCGCGCCAGTCAGGCGTTGAACGGATGAGAAAGCGAGTTCAACTCCTCTTCGTGGAGCTTGCCATGCGCGCATTTCTTGTCCGGTTCTCGTCTCCGGCGGCTGCGCTCGTGCTGGCCTTGGG
>JBOHRM010000092.1:0-2888 GCA_050732715.1 Longimicrobiales bacterium | reverse complement strand
ATGAGGATCCGTTGCGCCAGCTGTGTCCCGGCCCACGCGACGATGATGAGAGACGCGAGGAGCGCGCCGGCGATGGCGCCGGCGGTGTTCGCGGCGTAGACGCGTCCGACCAGCCGGCCCGGGTCCTCACCGCGCTGTGCGACCGCGGCGAGGGCGAGCGGGAAACTCGCGCCCCAGAACATCGCGGGCGGCAGGACCGTCACCAGACAACGCACGAAGTCGATCTGGAACGTGAACGCCGGCCCGGTCGAGAGCCACGGATCGATCGGCCAATAGGGCAGGGCGCGAGTCAGCCAGAACGCGGCCCACGCGATTCCTGCGGTGAGCATGAGCTGGCACACGCCGAGCGCGGTGCGCGGGTCGCGGACCGAGCGGGCGAGCGCCGCGCCCGCGCCGCTGCCCATGCCGAGGCCGGCGAGAAACGCGGCGAGAATCAGCGAGAACGTGTAGACGGTGCCGCCGAGCGTCAGCGTCAGCAGCCGCGTCCAGACCACCTCCGCGGCGAGCGCGGTCATCCCCGAGATCGTGATCGCGGCGAGCACGGGCCACGGGGAGTTCCGCGTTCCGAGTTCCGAGTTCCGGGTTGGCGCCCGGCGTGGCCGAGACTCAGGCGTGGCCGTTACGGCTGGCGTCGAGACCTGCCTCTCCGGCTCCCGAGTCGAGACAGGGCTCCGCCCGTTGTACGACGTCGTCCGGGCGAGCGCGAACCCGACCGCGGCGACCGCGACGTTGATTGCCGCGGCGACGAGCGTGGCGATCACGACGTCGTAAACGCGGAGTAGATAGAACCCGGCCAGCAGGCTGCCGACCACGGCGCCGGCGATGTTGCCGCCGTAGAAGAAGCCGAGCCAGGACACGCCGCGTGGCGTCGACTCGACCCAGCGCGCGATCGCGGGCAGGGTCGCACCCATCAGGACCGTGGGCGGCAGGAGGCAGAGCGCGCACAGCCCGGCGCGAAGCAGCAGCCCGGCCACGCCGGGGCCGCCGATCGCGAGGTACAGCCCACCCGCGTACGGTAGGGCGACCAGCACCACCAGACCGAGCACCCCGATGCCTGCTTCGAGGAGTGCGTAGACGCGCAGCGGGTGCGGGCGTGTCGACACGAACCGCGAGAGACCCAGGCTCCCCGCGGCCATTCCGCCCATGAACGTGGCCAGTAGCACGCCCAATGACACCGACGAGGATCCGATGATCAGCGAGAGCATCTGAAACCAGACGATCTCGTAGACCAACGCCGCGGCGCCGCTGCCGATGAACAGCAGGACGAGCAGCGGCAGGAGCCGCGGTGAGGATCCGGCGCGTTCGGGTGCGTCGTCGCTTCGTTGAGCCATGACTCGCTACGCTGTCATTGGGTGAGATTCTAGAAAAAGGACGCGGGGGCGGGCGAGAACGCTAGATGTTCGCTCCGCGACAGCCTTACCCGGTGACCCTCCGCGCGCGTGAATCGCTTTCGACGTTAGTGCCGTAAGGGTACGTTATCGAGGATCGCTCTGGAAGCAGCTCCGCGAAGCGAGGATCATCATGGAGCCACTCGTCGCCATGTTGTTAGCGTTCTCCGCCGGCTGGTTCCTGCGTTCGGCCGCGCAATGGCGCCGTGATGCGAAACGGGCGCGGGTCGAGATCGTGCATGCCGCTCCGCCTCCCGCGCCGCCGCCGGCTGCGATCGAGCCCCGTGTCGAGCGGCTTCTCGAACGGCTGACCGAACGCATGGAGACGCTCGAGGACCGCATCGACTTCGCCGAACGAATCCTGGATGCGCGCGGCACACCCGTGCGGCCGCGAAGCCTCGAGGCGCAGGCCAGGGCCGTCCCCGAAGCATCGACTCGCCCGTGACACGCGCTCCCCTCACCCTAACCCTCTCCCCCCGTCGAGGGAGACGGGAACGGACCGTCGAGCCGGGCCGCGACGAGCCCGCGGATCGATGCTCGAACGGGTAGCCGTCGGCGAGCGCCATGTCCTCGACGAGGCCCGTTCCATCGCGCACCTCGCCGGCGCCGTGCGCGAGCTCGAGGCCGACGCGGCCCGCGTCGCCCCACGCCTCGAAGGGCGGACCGTCTGGCTGGTCAACTCGACCGCCCAGGGCGGCGGCGTCGCCGAGATGCTCGCGCCCATCGTCGCGGTGCTCCGCGAGCTCGGCGTGCGCACGGAATGGGTCGTGATCGGCGCCGACGATCCCGATTTCTTCCCGCTCACCAAGCGCATCCACAACATGATCCATGGCGAGACCGAGCCGCCGCTCGGCCACGCGGAACGTGATCTCTACGAGCGCGTCAACCGCGCCAACGCCGAAGAGCTCGGGCGGCTCGTCAAGCCGGGTGACGTTCTCGTTGTCCACGATCCCCAGCCGCTGCCGCTCGCTCGGTTCATGCCCGACGACGTGCCGCTCGTCACCGTGTGGCGCTGTCACATCGGCCTCGACGAACAGAACGCCGCGACACGTGCGGCGTGGGAGTTCCTGGCGCCTTACCTGAGCGTGTACGATCGCGCGGTCTTCTCCGCGCCCGAGTACATCCCGCGCCAGCTCGACTGCCGGGGCACGGTCATCTATCCCGGCATCGATCCGATCGCGCCGAAGAACCACGAGCTCACCTTGCACGCTGCCATCGAGACGTTGTGCAACGGGGGACTCGTTTCATGTCCGGGGCCGACGGTTCACCCTCCGTTCGAGGCGCTCGTACAACGTGTGCTGCCCGATGGCCGGCTCACGCCCGCGAACGTCTTGGAAGATATCGGCTTGCTCACGCGGCCGATCGTCACGCAGGTCTCGCGCTGGGACCGGCTCAAAGGTTACCTGCCGCTCATGCGTGCATTCGTCGAGCTGAAGCGATCGGTCCTCGATAGCGACATCGCGCGCGAGCCGCTGCACCGTCGGCGCCTCGATCTCGTGC
>JBOHRM010000091.1:0-2196 GCA_050732715.1 Longimicrobiales bacterium | reverse complement strand
CAGCACGGCGAGCATCGCATAGGCGGGCCGGGCGCGCAGCCGGCGCGCGGCGTAACGAACGTCGGCGATCCAGCTCATCATCATCATGACCGGTCCTCCTCGTCTGTACGCGTTCGCCCTTGGCTCGAACCCACTCCAACCGCGCGACCAGCTCCGCCAAATCAGCGGCGCGACCGAACCGAGCGCCTGCCGCCACAGCCAACGCCGAGCCGCGCCGCGCCCCTCGCCCACCACGCGCTCCCCGTACTCCGCGGCGACATCGGCTAGGACCTCATCGCGCTCGGCGGACGACAACAGGGCACGCAGCAACGCGAATGGCAGCCGCGGTCTCGGATTTCCGTGTCTCGCATCCTTCTTCCACATCCGCATTTCTACAAATTAGAACAGGTCCGGCGGGCGCGCAACGAATGCCGCGATGCGGCTACGTCGATGTGGGAGGCGGCGAGTTGACGACTCGGCTGCGTCGGGGCAAAAACTCCGCGAGCCGGACAGCGTGACCGGGAGCCACGATGACCTGGGCGTCCTCGTTGCGCGAGTCGAGCTGCCACAGTAGCTCACGACACCGCCCAGACGGCGTCATGGACGATTAGTCTTGTCGCAGGGCCGTGATCGGATCGACCGCCGCCGCGCGGCGAGCGGGGAGCAGGCACGCGCTGACGGCCGTGAGGGCGAGCAGGACGATGGCACCGGCAAACGTTGCGGGGTCCAGCGCGTTCACGCCGTAGAGTTGCCCCTCGAGTACGCGCGTCGAAGCCACCGCCCCGAGCACACCGAGTGTCAATCCCACGCCGGTAAGCCTGATCGCATCGCCGAGCACCATGGTCATGAGCTCGGCCCGACGCGCGCCGAGCGCTGCGCGCACCGCGATCTCGCGCGTCCGCTCGGCGACCGTGAAGCTGAACAGCCCGAAAACGCCGATCGCCGCGAGCAGCAGCGCCGCCGCGGCGAATATCCCGAGGAACGACGACAGGATTCGCTCGCCAGCGACGGCGTCTCCGACTACGCGCTCGAGCGTTCTGAAGTCACGAGCCGGCGCGTTCGGGTCGACCTGTAGCGCTGCACGCCGGATCGCTGGGACGAGCGCACGAGGGTCGCCGCTGCCTCGCACGACTACGCTCATGTACGACGACCAGGTCGCCTGCGCGTACGGCAGGAATATCTCGGGCGCCTGCGCACCGGTGAATCTCCAGTCCACCACGTCGCCGGCGATGCCGACCACTGTCCACAGCAAGTCATCATCGTCGCCTGCAGTGATAGACATACGCCGTCCCAGCGGGTCCTCACCCTGGAAAAAGCGCTGAGCGGCCGTCTCGTTGATGACGGCGACGAGCGGCGCTCCGGCGCGGTCGCTTTCGCTGATATCGCGACCGCGGACAATCGGGATGCTCATCGCATCGAAATACCCCGGCGTGACCGGGCGGTAGATCATGCGCGGTGCCTGCCCTGGGCGCCCTGGGCTGGGCGGCTCGATGCCCTCCACGCGAATCAGGCGGGCGCTGAAGCCGTTCCACGCCATCGGTAGCCGATGCACGGCTCCGGCGCCGTCGACGCCGGGCAGCGCGCGGAGGTGCTGGAACAGCTCATCGTAATAGGACAGTGTCTTGCCGTCCGTGTCGTAACTGTCCGGCAACCGAACCATGAACGCGACCGCGCCTTCGGTCCGGAACCCCGGATCCGCGGATGCCAGGCGTGCGAAGCTCTTCATCAGCAGACCGGCGGCCGCGAGCAGAATCACCGCGAGCGCGATCTCCGCGGTTACGAGTCCGGCTCGCATGCGAGCGCCGCTGCGGATGACGGCGCCGCGGCCGCCTTCCCGGAGTCTGGAGGCCGCTGCGGTGCGCGTCGCCTGCCACGCCGGCACCAGGCCAGTGAGCACAACCGCGAGCAGAGTAACGCCCAGACCGAAGCCGAAGACGGCCCCGTCGACGCGGATCGCGTCAATCCGCGGAAGCTCGGGCGTTGTCGCGATGATCAGCCGCGTCCCCCATGTGGTCAGCAGCAGCCCGAGCGATCCGCCGAGCAAGCTGACCAGAAAGCTTTCCGTCATGAGCTGTCGCACGAGACGGCTTCGTCCCGCGCCGATCGCCACACGAACGGCCAGCTCCTCCTGCCGGCTCGCGGCCCGGGCGAGGAAGAGCCCGGCGACGTTTGCGCAGGCGATCAGCAGCAGGAGCCCTACGGATGCGAGCAGAAGCA
>JBOHRM010000090.1:0-2405 GCA_050732715.1 Longimicrobiales bacterium | reverse complement strand
GAAATAGGTTGCGAGTTGGCGGGTTGCGGGTTCCCCGCCACCGCCCCGTTTCAGCGGATCGCTGGTGGCGCAACAACGGCATGAAAAACTGACTGGAGACGGGTTCCGAGTTCCGGGTTCCGAGTTGCCCCACCGCCACCCCATCGCGCCCGTCGCGCCTTTCCCTTGTATACACTCGGATGATGGATAGCTTATGCTCTGAGAGATGCATAGGCCCGGAAGCGAGCTCGATGATTCGTCGTACTGAGGAGTTGGAAGCGTTCGAGCGCCGATACGTCAGGGAGGAGATATCTAAACTCTCCTATCGCGCCGCGCTCGCCCTATTCGAGGCGTTATGGGTGGAGGCCTCCGCTCTGAACCCGGATTTTCCAGGTGATTGGCGTGCGGACATCGAGGCAGATCTCGCCGTCGCGCGGGCCGTGAATGGCCTCCCGCCGCAGGCCTGACTTCGAGCGGCTCATCGCCGCTGTTGCCCGCGAGCTCGATTCGCGGGCTCTGCCGTTCATGCTGATCGGAGGCCAGGCGGTACTCGTGCACGCCGAGCCGCGCTTGACCCAGGACATCGATGTCACGCTCGGCGCGTCTCCCGACCGGCTCCAGGACGTGCTCGACACGTGCGCGGCTCTTGACCTCCGAGTGCTTCCGGATAACATCGAGGCCTTCGCGCGGAAAACCTTCGTGGTCCCCGCCGCGGAAACCGAGACAGGGATCCGTATCGACTTCATCTTCTCCACCACGCCCTACGAAGCGAACGCGATCGGGCGCGCCGTCCTGGTGCCCGTGGTGGGTCGGCCGGTACCCTTTGCCGCCGCCGAGGACTTGGTCCTTCACAAGCTGTTCGCAGGCCGCCCTCGAGACATCGAGGACGCAAAGAGTGTGGTCCGACGAAAGGGAGATCAGCTCGATTGGGAATACCTCGAACGCTGGGCTCGTGCGTTCGCCGAAATCCCAGGGCGCGAAAACATGCCGGAAGAGATCGATCAACTCCGCAGCGATGTGAGGAAACCCGGATCTACGCTTTGACGAGATCTGCTCAAGCTTACCTCCGCACGGGAGCGGCGAACCTTGACCAAGAAGATACTCCTGACGAGCCGTGCCCTCCTCGCCTGTGAGGATCCCGTCGAAAGAGCAACGCCAGAGATCATACTCACACTCCCGCACGACACCGCCGCCTATACGCAGGGGCTCGTCTTCCACAACAGACTACTCTGGGAGAGCACGGGCGGGTGGGGGAGATCAACAATTCGACAGGTGGACCCGCGGACGGGCACGGTTCTGCGGAGTCGAGCTCTGCCCGATTCGCTCTTCGGGGAGGGTCTCGCTCTGGTCGATTCCACACTTGTGCAGGGCCGCTACGATGAGGCTCGCGCCGTTGAAGGCACGTTCGCTCGCATCGCCGAGCAGGTTCGGACGGTCCCCGGCGTGCAGTCCGCCGCCGCGGGCACGCGCGTTCCCATTTGGGGCGGAAGCATCGACATGGGCATCATCGTGGATGGGCGAGCGAGGGATCCCGACCGCGTCCAGATAGGCCACGTTCGGCTCGTCACAGACGGATACATCGAGACCCTGGGAATGACTGTGACCCGCGGGCGATCGCTCACTAGTTCCGACGTGCGTGCAGGCGCGCCGTGGGTCATCGTCGTGAACGAAGCGTTCGTTCGCGACATCTTCGGCGACGAGAATCCGCTCGGACGGCGGATCTTCGGGTGGACGGACCCCTCGAATCGAGAGTGGCGCGAGATCGTCGGCGTCGTGGCCGATGTCCACTCGTTCGGGCTCGAGAACGAGGCCCCGCCCGAGATCTACATACCCATGACGCAGGCGCCGCAGGATGCATGGCCGGCGTTCCAGCGGAGCATGGCGATCATCGCCCGCTCGACAGGCATCCCGATCACCGGCGCACTACGAGCCGCCGTGAATCAGATCGATCCCTCGCTCCCGCTGTTCGACGTGCAGACGATGGATCAGGTGCTCCAGCAGTCGACCGCCAACCGCCGCTTCAACACCCTGCTGCTGAGCGGCCTCGGTCTGACCGGCCTGATACTCGCCGCGATCGGCATCTACGGCGTGATCGCGTTCTTCGTGAGCCAGCGGACCCATGAGATCGGCGTGCGCGTCGCGCTCGGCGCCACGGCACGCGACGTCGTGCGGCTCGTGGTCAGCCAGGCGCTGATCCTGGCTCTGCTCGGCATCGCCATTGGCAGCACGGCCGCGTACTGGGCGATGCAAGCGCTGCGTGGCATGCTCTTCGAGGTCGGAGCGCGCGATCCGATCACGTTCACCGCCGCGGCGATCGTGCTCCTGGTCATCGCGCTGGCGGCAGCCACCCTGCCGGCGCGCCGCGCGGCCCGCGTCGACCCGCTGAAGGCGCTCGCATCAGGGTAGCAGCGCGGGCATTGTTGCCC
>JBOHRM010000089.1:0-15231 GCA_050732715.1 Longimicrobiales bacterium | reverse complement strand
GTCCTGTTCGTCTACAACTGCAACCCACTGTCGACGATACCGGATCAGACTCGCGTGCGCCGCGGCCTGGAGCGCACCGACCTGTTCACCGTGGTGTTCGACGCGGTGGCGACGGATACCGTCGCGTACGCCGACGTCGTGCTCCCCGCGACGACGTTCCTGGAGCACGATGATCTCAGCCGCGGCTACGGCGCAACGATCCTTGCCCGCGTCCGCCCCGTGATCGCGCCCGTGGGCGAAGCATGCTCGAACACCGAGGTGTTCGCGGAGCTGTGCCGCCGTCTCGACCTCGCCCGGCCCGGTGACCCCGAAACCCCCGATGCGCTCATCGATGCACTGATCGGCGCCCACACGAACGGCGGCTCGCACGCGGACGAGATCGCACGAAGCCTCGCCGGCGAGGGAATCGCCGTCACCGCGCCCGTCCCGTTCATCGACACGTTCCCGGCCACAAGCGACGCCAAGATCCATCTCTTGCCGCCCGAGCTCGACGCCGAAGCGCCAGCTGGCCTTTACGGTTACCAACCCGATCCTTCCACGCCGGCCTTTCCGCTGGCGCTGATCTCGCCCGCCCGCACATCGACGATCAGCTCGACATTCGGCCAGCTTGACCGCACCCTCGCCCGACTCATCGTGCACCCGGCCGACGCCGAGCCGCGCGGAATCGCCGAGGGTGACACCGTGCGCGTCTGGAACGCGACCGGTGAGGTCCGCTGTCTCGCGCGATTGAGCGACGAGATCCGCGCCGGCGTCGTCAGCCTACCGAAGGGTCTGTGGCGCCATCACACGCTCGACGGCAACACCGCCAACGCCCTCGTGCCCGATGCCCTCGCCGATCTCGGCGGCGGCGCCACGTTCAACGACGCCAGAGTCGAGGTCGAACGTATCGCTCAATGAGTCGAGGATGTAACCCTACGGCACGGTGCTGAGACGCACCGAGCTGCGATCGGCCTCGATGTGCAGCTCGGGTCCTCCGCCATTGATCGTGCCTCTCAGGTGCTCGCGACCCAGTGACGTCAATGTCAGGGTCGGCTCGCTGTCGAACTCTGCTCTCCGCGAGAGGTTCGCACGAAGTGCCAGCCCTTGCGACGCGCCGATCTCGACCTCGACATCTCCACGATCGACCTCGATCCGCGACGTGCCGTCGATCACGACGTCTTGCATCCACACGTTCGTGCGATCCGCTTCGATGTCGAAAGAGCCACGAATGCCGGACAGCCGCGATTCGGAACCGCGGTCGACCACGATCCGGATCTCGCCGTTGAGGTCGCGGAGGTCCAGGTCGCCTCGGTCGGCATCTAGCGTGATCCGTCCGTCGAACCCGGTGAGCGCCGTGGGGCCGCGATCGGCTTCCACGGAGAGGTTCACCTGGCGCGGCGCTCGAATCACATAGTGGATGCTAGGGACGGATCGAGAATCTCGGCTCCAGAAGCTCGACTGTCTGGGCACGTCATCGTAGTTCGATAGAATTGTGACCGATTGCGTCGTACCCCTCACGTCGACCTTCGCGGCATCGACCGTGCGGCGGGCATAGTCGTCGTCGAGGTCGTCAGACGCTTCGATGCGGGCGCGGATCTCCACCTCCTCGCGATCCCACGAGGTGATCGTTATGCTGCCCTTCGAGCCTTCGACGCGGAGGAGGCCGCCGGCACTGAGCGGAACCGTGTCGTTGAACTCCCTGCTCTGCGCTACTGCCGGCATAGACAGGACGCACGACATCGCGATCACCACGGTGACCGTCGTTAGGACACGATTCATCGCCATCTCCTCCGCGTTCACGGTTCATGAAGGCTGGTCTCGTCGATCCTGGCCGGTACGCATCCGATGCCGTTCGACGCCACATTAGACAGGCCGCGGCTACCGAAGCGTTGGAGGTCGGTGGCGAATTCAGCAGGAGCCTTGACCCTCACGCGACGTGAGGCTCCATCATTCGCTCCATGGACGAAGCACGGAGCTATTCGGTAGGCGAGCTCGCGGCGCAGGCGGGCATCAGTGTCCGCACGCTTCACCACTACGACGAGATCGGGCTGCTCTCGCCGTCCGCCCGTTCGGCTGCGCGATACCGGCGGTACAGCGCCGCGGACGCCGAGCGCCTGCACCGAATCCTCGTCTATCGTGAGCTCGGCTTCGACCTCGCCGGGATCGCACGAATCCTGGAAGATCCTGCCGTCGATGCGATCGAGCATCTACGGCGGCAGCGCTCCCTGCTCCAGGAACGGGTCGAGCGCCTGCAACGAATGATCAAAGGAGTGGAGGCGATGATGAACGCGAAGAAGGCAGGACTCAATCTGACGGCCGACGAGATGAGAGAGGTGTTTGGCTCGTTCGACCCGACGGAGTACGCCGAAGAGGCGGAGCGCCGCTGGGGGGACACGGACGCATACGCCGAGTCGCAGCGGCGCACGTCGTCGTATGACAAGCAGCAGTGGCTCGAGATTCGTGACGAAGCCGAACGCATCAGCGCTGCCCTCGCCGCCGCGATGCGTGACGGCGCACCGCCGGAGAGCGAGCACGCAATGGACCTGGCCGAGCAGCACCGCCAGCACATCACGCGCTGGTTCTACGACTGCGGCTACAAGATCCACCGCGGCCTCGGCGAGATGTACGTCGCAGACCCGCGGTTCACCGCGAACTACGATGGGCAGGAGCCCGGCCTGGCGGCGTACATCCGAGACGCGATCCGGGCCAACGCGGAACGTGCGGAGAGGGCGTAGAGCGCAGGGGTCGCGCGTTCGCACGCGTCTGCCGGCGCGCGGCCCCTGCCTATCCGCCACGCCGCGTTGGGCCCACCGCTTTCGGCCGTGATCCTCGATGATCGGGTCAGCGCCGTCGCCGATCCGCGTCAAAGAAGCTTGTCCGGCGTGATGGGGAGGTCTCTGACACGCCGGCCCGTGGCGTGATGGACGGCGTTCGCGATCGCGGCAGCCACGCCCACGAGGCCGGGTTCGCCGAGGCCTTTGATGCCGAGCGGATTGATGATGTCATCCCGTTCCTCGATTCGTGTCGATGTCCGGCGAATCGAGTTGCTGGGTGACACCGTTCACTTCGAGAGCCACACGGCTCGTTCGGGGCAGTGAGACTGTCGCTGCCGGATTCTTCGAGACATCGTCTCTCATCATCGCCTCGTCACTGAACGACCACGAGCGGCCTGTCGACCAAGTGCTCGGCGACGAACCACGTCTGGAGCTCGTTGGCGCGCAGCACGTTCGAGACGAGGATGTCGTTCGAGCTGTAATCGCCGAGATCCTCGGCGCGCCGCGCGAGATCGCGCGTCTCCTTGATGATGAGCTCGTGCGCTTCGAGAAGCCGCGAGAGCATCGCCTGGAGCTCCTCGGCGCCATCGGGCGGACGCGCCACGTTCGTGAGCTCCGCGACGTGCCGCGGGTCACCAACCGCGATCGCGCCCAGCGTCTGCACGCGTTCCGCGAGCAAATCGACCAGTTCGTCCTGCTCTTCGGCGTGCTTGTCCATGAGCAGGTGCAGCTGGTAGAACGTCGGACCGCGCATCAGCCAGTGGGTCTTCTTGTAGAGGTCGTGCAGGATGCGCGTGTCGCTCAGGACCTGATTCAGCCCGGCGGCCATCTCGCTGCGTACGTCCTCGGCCAGGCCGATCGGCATGTCACGAAGCTGCTCGAAGCGTTGCACCTCACCGCTGTGCTGGTGCATGCGAGGCTGACTCTCGCCCGGCGGAGAGTGGGGTCTGAGAGGTATTGCGGTCGCCATCGGTCCTCCATCTCGCTCAGAGGTTGGCTCGACGTCGCACGGCGACGTCCGGGTCGTCGTTCCTCGCGAGGTCGAGTGAGCAGAGCGACGGCGACCGGCTGTCGGCCGGAGCGTTCGGATCGCGTGCGAGATCGGGCAAGGGATGTGCCGGGAGGACCGTTGTCGAGACCCACGTTCGTCTGCGCCGTGTCGGTGGACCGTTGCTCCACATCGACGCGTCCTTCAATACTGCTGAGGTTGGATTGTGACGTGAGGCTCAGGGCGGTGCCCATCGCATCGCGCGCACCATTCACCGGGGCAGGGTTGTCCGCGTTTCCGCCTACGCGCGGTCCGTACCCTGCCCGTTCTCCTGACCTGGACGGCTCGGGCATCGCAGATGCACTAGAACGTGACCCTCCCCCTGTTCCTTCGCAAGCCACCCGAAGTCGGTTGGCTCGATTCTCAGACCACAACGGAAGCACGACTCCGGCCATCCGCCATAGCGCCATTGCGCGAGCTCATCGAACCACACACCGTGGCTGAGAGCAGTCATCTCAGCGCGAGATAGGCCCAGCCGCGCCGAGATATCGATCTCATCTGAATCCATGACAGAATCATAGATGCGCTCAGCCTCCTCTAAGGAAAGTGTTTTGGCATGCAGCTCATATAGAATGTCGTTCTTCCTCACAGCTTGATCCTCCTTCCCGGTACGCGAGGCTTGTACAGTTCGCCAGTAGATGGGTTCATCGATCCGAGATGACGGCCCTTGCTGTCATATGCTTCGATATCTCCATGCGTATGGTCCCATTCGTAGTGTCTGGTTCCTTTACCGCGTCCGGCTGTGATTCGACCCTTCTTAGTTCGGCCCGATGCCTTCAATTCAGCCCAAACCGGACTTTCCGCCTTGCTAACTCGAGGCGCCCTTCCGCCAGTCTCACCTATCTTGGAGCCTTTATCGGTCGGACCGGTGACCTTGGTCGATTTTGGTCGTGGAGCGGTAGTTGTTCGCACCCCGCGCCCGGGCGCAGGCCCACCTTTGATCTTCACCTTCCCGAGACCGAACACCTTGGTGGGGGCGGCCGCCAGCACCATATTCAGAGTCGCCGCGTTTAGGCGCGCCTCGTTCTCGGCGCTAGGATTCCGTTCATACGCCTCCTGAGCGCCGGCGAGCTCCTGAGTGGCTTCATATAGGGACAGCGCTCTCCCGACCCACGTCGCCTCTGACATGATCCGTGCGGTCCCCACAGCCACGTCCGCTGCGAGTTCGTCTCTTGCTTCCACGAGCTCTCGGCCGAAAGCATCCCAGTCCCGCACCCGATCAGGGTCGTTCGCGGCGCTCTCGACGGGGGAGCGTTCGAGCTCTTCGGGCGAAACCTCCACGGCAAGCGGATCGTTTGGGTTTCCGACCGCGCGAACCTGCCGACTGGGCGCTTGTCCTGCGACTCTGATGGGCTCGAACTCATAGACCGCTTCTACGGGTCCTTCCACCTCGGTCGTGGGAGGCTCATCTGGGATGGTGACTTCCTCATTGAGGAGCGGCGGCCCGAATCCGGTGGGATCGTTCAATGTAGCGGGGTTTCCAGAGGCGTACTCGTAGAGGTTCAAGCCGCCGCCGAAGCCGATCGGGTCTGCCGCCGTCCACCGCCCCAGCCACGCCGCGTAATACCGCGCACCCATGTGGTCCAGGCCGGTTTCCTCATCTCGCTCCTTGCCGCTGTAGCGGTACCGCTTCGCGCTCACCTCAATGGTCGAATCCGCCGCTCGGTACGCGCTCGTGCCGTATGGGTGGTACTCCTCGTAGCTGATGACACCGGCGGCGGCATCGAGCTCGAAAGCGACCGTGCCCAGGTGATTGCCATGCTGATAGCGGGCGATGTTCGCGGGAGCGGTGAGCTCGGCGCCTTCGTCGAGCGTCAAGGTCTCGACCATCACGATACGGCCAGTGTCGTCGGCGATGTGCAGCGTCTCGCGCTCGAGGCGGCGCTCGCCCAACGCGCCGCTTTGCACAACGCGCTCGCGGTACAGCTCGAGGTCGCCAACGTAGATGCGCTCGTTGGCCCGTGTCTCGCTGAAGTCGACCCGGACCTTCCGGACGCGGTTGCCGGCGCCGTCGTACTGGAAGTATACGTCGCCGCCGCCGCCCAGGTCGGCGTGTTGCATGTGGTCGGCGTGGTCCCAGTCGATCGCCGACAGGTGCGGCATCGAGGTCATGTTGCCATGGGCGTCATACGTGTAGTGATGGCTGAAGGGGCCGCCGGCGGGGTCGCCCGGCGCAGCGTTTTCCAGCAGGCGGTTGCCGTCTTGCGCGTAGACGTACGCCCGCGTCCAGTTGCCACCGGACGCGACGTGCCGCATTTCGGTGAGATTGCCGACCTCATCGTACGTGTAGTGCTCGACATAACGCCGCAGCGCCGCTGGATCGTTCGGGTGCGGCTGGCTGCCAGGTGTCAGCTCACTATGGATGGGCTGCCCCTGGGAGACGTGCTCGCGACCCTCGGCTCGCACGAGGCGGTACAGTGCGTCGTACTCGAACCGCTGCTCGGGTTCGACGACTTCGTTTCGGAAAAACACCGTGTCGTCGGCGTCGTCGCGAATCTCGACGACGTTGCCCACCGGGTCGTACGTGTACCTCAGGTCCTGAAGGTTGCTCGCCGGACCCGTGCGCGTTGTGTGGATGCGGCGCAGCCTGAAGCTTCGCGGATCATACGTGTACACGGTAGTCGTGCCGTTGCCGTGCACGACGGCAGCCCGTCGGCCGTAGACGTCGTAGTCAATGTGATCGACGAATGTCGTCACGGAGGCGGCCCCGCGAACGTTGGCCTCGACCGACAGGAGCAGGCCGCCCTCGTTGTAGCTGTATCGCGTTACCGATGCGTCGGGCGTGATCCGGGTCACGGGTCGACCCAATGCGTCGTACGTGCCCTCTGTCGTGTAGGCTTGCGCCTCCAGCAGGCTCGCGGCGGCCATGTCGAGGTCTGCGAGCGTTTCCTCTCCGGCCAGGTCGGTCCAATCGGGGACGGCGTCGTGCGCCACGGTGAGCCGCCGGGCCTGTTCCAGCACGTCGCCGGCGAAGTGGAACCGGGTGTTCTCGAGCAGGCCGGCACCGTCGTACTGGCGGACGAGCCTGCCTCGCAGATTCTCGTTCTCGGGGTCCGGGGCGGCCTCGCCCCAGACGTTCAGCGTGACGAGCGCCTCGTCGCCTCCATCGGGCTGAACCAAATGATGCGTGACACGGCGCAAGTCGTCATACGCGAAGCGATGCGTGCGGTCGAGACCATCCCACAGCCGCAGCGGCGCCCCGTTGACGTCATCGAGCATCCAGCGGCCGCCGGTGTCGGGCGCAGTAGTGTGCAGCACCTGACCCAACATGCCGGGCACGTCGGTCTGGGCGATGTTACCCCGGGCGTCGACGACAGCCAAAACATTGCCCGAGATGTCCAGCACGGTGCGGGTCTCGAGGAAGATGTCATTCGGCGGATCGTCGTTGTCGCGCAAGTGCTCGACCACGACCACATCGCGTCCGAGCACATCGGTGTGGGTCACCGCTGGCGTGTCGGCATGCGCCTCGGCGAGCTCGGCGGCGCGTCTTTCCGCGTCTTCCTCGGGTGTGCCGCCGGCGAGCGCGGCACGCTCGGCGTGCCAGTCGCTGAGCAGTACCGTGTCGTTTGGGTCCCAGCGCTCGGTGTGCCACGGCGTGAGGACGACCTGCTCGAGCGTACCGTCGGGGTGGTCCGTCCGGATCAGGCGGCCCAGTGGGTCGTAGTGCAAGATCGGCGTGATGCCGAAGTGGACGAGCTCTTCTTCGGTCTCCCAGTCGGGCCGGTCGCTGAAGAACGGCTCGTATTGCTTGACCGGGTTGCCCTTGTTGTCGAGGATCGTGCGGCCCGTGCCCACCCAGCGCGGGTTCGGGGCGGTGTTCTCGAACACTAGCTCGCCGTTCTGGAAGATGAGCTCACCGCTGGCGTCGCGGGCCGGCGCGTCGCCGGGCTCCGCCAGCACCTTCTCCATCAGGACGTTGCCCGCCCCGTCGCCGTACGTAACCGTCTGTTGCACCGGAGCGGCTTCGTCGATCGAGGAATACTGCTCGCGGGCGAACGCGTGTACGAAGACCGGCGTCTGCTGAGTCGACCAAGCAAAGGCGTCGTAGACGAACCACTTTGTCGGCTGCTCGAGCGTATCACCCTGTGAAGCCGAATCGGTCTCGCCCTCCTTGCCTGCGATGGCGACGGCTGTGACCCGTCCGAGGCCGTCGAAAGCGGCGAAACTCCGATTGCCGTTTGGGTTGATGATGCGGTGCGGCTGCAGAACACGATAGTCGTGCTCCGCCTGAACGGTGTTGCCGACGGCGTCGGTCAGCTGGGTGACCAGCAGCGACTCATCGTCGTAGGCGATGCTGGTTTCATTGGCGAACGGGTCGAACACAGTGACGGGCAGAAAGAACCGCGTCTCGTCGAACGTCGCCCGCTCCGATCGCGTCCACCACGCATCGTCGTGGGAGACATATCCGCCCTCCTCGTCGAGCACGTCGCTCAGCGCCGTTCCCTCGAGCCTGCCGTCCAGCACGTCGGCGATGTGCGCCGCCGAGAACGCGATTGTCCAGGTCTCGTGCACGAGCGCGCGCGTGCCGACCTGGCCGTGTGCCAGAGCCGCTGTCAGCGCGTCGTTCCAGTAGCGAGTCTGCGAACGCGAGAGCACGCGCCTTTCGAGGGTCTGCCCGTCGGGCTCGGTCTCGAACGCGATCGCCTCGGCCTGGTCGACCATCGCGCCGACGTCTTCGACGGTCCAGGGGTCCTGCAGGTCGGGCGCCGCGAAGCCGGTCAACTCGAAGCTTCGCGTCTCGACCGGCGTGCCCAGGCGATACGGGGCGTCCAGCGGATCGTCCTGATTGACCCAGTCTGTCTCGGCGATGACGACCTTCGCCGTACCTTGCTCGGCCTGCGCCGGGCCGCTCGGGTCGCGACGCGGGTAGGCGACCTCGGCCCCGCGCAGGACGTTGCCGTATGCATCGACGGACAACGTCAGGCTCTGGGTGAAGCGCGGGTCGTCCGCGTTTCGCTCGTAGTCGAAGCTTCGCGTCTCCCGATCGTGCACGAAGAACACGCCCAACGATCGGCCCTCCTCGAGCCGTTCGGGATCCTTCGGAAACTTCTTCTGGTCGATTCGCACCACGTATGCGTGCTCGGTGACCTGGTAGGGGTTCGCCTCCGTCTCCGAGCCGTCCTCGGCATAGACTTCATGGCGCAGCGGCTGACCGCGCAGGGCCCGTAGTGCTTCGCGTCGTTCGTCGCCACGCAGGCCCGGCGGCAGCAGCGTCACGAGCGGATCTGGCGCGTTCTCATCGCCTTGCCAGTATTCCGTCTCGTACTGCCGCAGCAGGTCGCCGCGCGCGAGGTAGGCGCCGGTATGAAACCACGTGCGAGTCACGGCCGGCGCGGCGTGCAGCGCCTCGTCCACGACCTGCCACCCCGTGGGAGACAAGCCGGGCTCGCCGAAGTGGTCGAAGCTCTCCGTGTCGCGTTGCTCGACCATGCCGAAGCCCCGGAACTCCCGCTCGGGGCCGTCGAAGTAGCCATGGTGATACGCGTACGTGCTCACCATGCGATGGCCGCGTGCGTGATCGACCACCTCCACACGGTCGATGACCTGAACGGGGAACGGCAGCCGTGTCGCCCAAGGCCGCCCGGCGGATCGGTCGCGCAGGTAGTGCTCGGTGCTCGACCCGTACTGCACCCGGGTCTGCCGGCCCATCCCGCCGTCTACTTGGTTCAGCAGGTACGGTTTACCCCCGGGGAACAGGTCGATGTAGCGCAGGCCCTGGTCGGCCGGCAGGGGCGAGGACCGCAACAGGCACGCGGTGCCCCGGCCCAAGAGGTCCGCCACCTCCATGTGCGCCATCGCGTGAGGCCGCGGGAACTGTGATAACCTCACGGGCTCGGAGAAGCCGTTACCGGCCTGGTTGAACCACACCCGCGCGCCTTCACCGTCGACGTATACGAGGTCCGCCGGGCCCGTCCCGTCCAAATCCACCACACGTAGCCACTGGACGTGGAACTGGTCGGGGTGCTCGAACGACGGCGAGCCGCTCATCGTCACCTTGCGCCCGAACTGCCCGTACCCGAGGTTCGGCCAGTAGCACACCTGGCCGTTGGCGACCATCACGACGTCGGCCAGCCCGTCGCCGGCCATGTCGGCGAACAGCACGGCCCGCCGCGCGTCGTTGTAAATGATCTGTGGGCCCGCGTTCTCGTCCGCTGACACACCCGCAACGGCATCTCGGCCCCATCCCCGGATCCTCGCCGATTCCCACCACAGCCAGCGGCTGCCCTGGTCGTACAGGAAGTCGGCGATCCCGTCGCCGTCGAGGTCGACGAAGTGTACGTGCCGGTCGTCGAACGGAACGGTCGGGATCTCCACGAACTCGCGAAATGCCTCCCAGTCCTCTGCTAGGTTGTCTCTGCGCCAGAACCCCGACGGCAGACCCTGGCGCCGCTGCACCACGCTAATCCGGCTGCTGCCGTCGATGTCCATGAGCCGGACGCTGCCGGCTCCGCGACCCGATACCGTGGGTCGCGTGGGTAGGGGCTGCGCCGGGTGGTAGCGCCCACCGCCGCCGGCTCGCTTGTAGAGCAATGCGTGGTGGCCCTCAACGAGGAGTCCCGGAATGCCCTCGCCGTTCAGGTCGGTCAGCCGCACTCGTCCGCCGACGGCACCGCCGATGTCGGCCAGGTCGTCGGCCGGCACGTCCTCGAGGGTCGAACCAAGCGCGGGCTCGGTGTACCCGAGCGTGATCGGAGGCATCGACTCGACGTCGTAGTGCTCGGTCTGTTCGTCGAAGCGATAGCCGCGCTCAGTCGCGGCGATCAGAAGGCTGACGTTGGGCCGTTCGTCATACGAGAGGTCGAGCGAGCGCACGAGTCGGGCTCGAGCGTCAGTGCCAGAGAGCTCCGCGAAACGGTGAAACAGCAACATGCGCCGGCACAGACGGCGCGTGCGGACATCGAACCGACTCCGATAGCTCGAGAAGGTGTCGAGGCGCGCCGGCCACGGCCGGACCTCGGATGGCGTGATATTCACCTGCTCGGTGCCCGTGTCGTCGCCGTGCTCGCCGTAGTCGAGCACCACCTCGAACGCAAAATCCTCTTCGTCTCGCGGATCGGTTGCGCGGTTGCCGTACAGCACGCGCTTGAGGTACCGCTGCGGCTGCTCCTCCTGCTGGATGAGGCGCTGCGTCTCGTGCAGTGCGCCCGTGTGAACGCCCGCCAGGTCCTCCTGCTTGTAGACGTAACGGACCTCGTTGCCGCGGTCGTCGAGCTGTCGCTCGAGCAGCCAGCGGAACACTCGGCGTTGCCTATTTGGGTCAGTCACCCGCGCCTGTGCCGTCTCCCCGAACACGGAGGTCACGTTGTCACGGCTCGTCATCCGCCAGTGTGCCGAGCCGTCGGCCCTCGATACCCAGCGCTCGATGCGCGAGAACTGGCTGTGCACGCGTGGGCGATACGGATAGACGCGGTGCGTGTCCGTGTCATGCCTCACGCGCTGCGGCCCGTCCAGCTCGTGCTCGAGCACCGGCACGAGGTCTTCGGCGCCCGCGAGGACGAACGTGTCGGACTCCCGTCTGTTTCCGTCCGCGTATCGCGGCAGTCCCCGGTCGGTGCGCCGAGAGATATCGGGTACCGACAGGTCGAACCCGAGTCCGAACGGTCCATTGCCGCGGCCGCTGTCGTACGACAGCTCGATCGACGGCGTCAACGCTCTGGCGGGCGACAACGGTACAGGCAATACCAATGTACCGGTCCCCGTGAAGGCGTTTGCCTCGAACGTCTCGCCGATGCTCCGCAGCGCCCCACCACCGCGCGGCAGCTCCACCCGTGGGATCAGCGAGTCCTCGGCCGTGCCTGCCTCCGCATCACTGTGGGGGGATCGAAGCGCCGACGTACCGGCGCCCACGCTCGATTCGACGAAGGAACGCCGGCCGCCCCGGGTGCGCTCGAAGGGCTCGCCGTCAACGCACGGGCGGCCGGAGTCCCCGGCTTCCGTTTCGCCCTGTGGCCGGGGTAGCCCGAGCGCTCCCGGATCTACCGACGACCCGGACGGCGGTCTCGGTGGCGCTGGTCTCGGCCGCGATAAGCCGTCGAAGAGGCGGTCGTCTCGGTTCGGCATGCGTCCTACTCGACCCGGTATTGCATCACGAGGATGAGGTCCTCGAGCGAATCCGGCACCTCGGTTGGGCCGCCCACGAGCTCGAGCGTCCACGCGCCGGTCGTCGGCTGCGTGCTCGGTGCATCCGATTGCATCCTGATCCGTGCTGAACCGGGGAAATCCCCGGACAGCTCGAGGTTCGATATCGTCGTCGATTCGGGCAGCTCCAGGTCGAACGCCAGCGTCTGTGTCGATTCGGCATCGCGGAACACCGCCAGCAGCCATAGCGTGCCCACCCGAATCTCTCCGCCTTGGAACTTCCACGGGAACCGGTCCGCCGACATGTCCAGCTCGAGCTGCGGAACCTCGTCGCCCGGTGGATCGACGAACCTCGACCAGTCATCCGGGAATGAGCGGGCCACGCTCACGGCGTTCATCAGTCCCTCGCCGAACGACGATTCATGGCGCACATAGGCGTCGATCGCCGCCTCGATCTCGCCCGTGACCGCGGCCTTGAAGGCGTCGCCGCCCTGACGCGCCGTGAAGCTCAGCCGCACTACCACGTCGCTGATCAGCGCGTAGTCGAACGGCCGGAAATTCCTCGGCAGCTCGATGTGCCATAGGCTCACGGCGCCCCGACCCTCGAACGGCAAGTAGCGCTCGTCGTTGAAGTTGCGCTCGAACAGGCCGTCATCCTCTTCGGCCGAAAGCGTCGCGAGCTGCTGGATGCCGGAGGTGAGGTCGGCCACCAGCGCCTCGGGATCGGGCGCGGCGCCGGACAGCGCGGTCGACGTCCGGATTGCGCTCGAGGCCAGCGTCAGCGTCAGCGGCACCTCGGCGAGCTGACCCGTTTTCGCCGGTACGCTCACGGACACCGCCTTGAGCCGGCGCAGGAAGTGCCCCGGGTGATCGAGGTCGAACAACATCTCAGGCACGCTCAGGTAGCATTCGCCGGTCTCCTTCAGGAGCACCAGCGCCATCGGGTCGAGCGTCGCCAGCGACACGCTCTTGGTCAGCTCGAACTCGCGACGGTGGTTCTGGAGATAGGCGGTCTCCATGCGCCGGATGTCGTGCAGGAGCTTGTCGCCCGCGAGCAGACCCTTACGTTGGTTGTCCCAGTATCCGAACTGGATGAACGAGGTGTCGGTGGCCGCCAGCTCGAGCTGGTAGGTCCGCTCGGCCCGCTTCGCCACATCGTAGGCGAGCTGGTAGGCCTGGTGGTACACGCGGCCCACCTCGGAGGCCATCCAGCCATACAGCTCCGAACGCGTGAACCGCTGGCGCAGGAAGGACTCGCGCTCGCGAGCCTGGGCGATCTCGCGGCGGTGGTTGTCCAGCTCCTTGAGCGCGATCTCCTGTCGGATCTCCGCCGCCGTGATCTCCTGCCCGATCCGCTCGATCTCTTTCTCGGCCTGCTCGCGCTCGAGCTGCCAGGGCTGCCGCTGGCGCTGCAACCCCGCCTCGGACAAGCTCTTCGACGATACGACTCCGGCGATCGCGGCTTTCGCCGACTGTCGTCGGGCCCGCGCTGAGTGACTGTTCGCGAAGTGCGAACCACCAAACGCGCTCGAGAACGAGAACGTTCCATGGAGCCCACCGCCCATCCCGCCACTCCACCCCACGGCGCCGCCCAGACTCAAATCGGGCGCGAACGCCAGCCGCGCCAGAAGATCTTCCGTATCGATGACACCCTCATGCTTGGCGACCGAATCATCGAGCTTGTCGAGTCCCTCCGTCTCGGCTTCGAGGCGCCCCTCGTTGATCAACGCCTCATAGAAACCTTTGCGATGCTCCGCCACCGCCTTGGCCGCCTCCAGCGCGGTGATGTTTTGCCGGGCCTCGCTCACCCGCTCCTCGAGCACTCGCTCGGCCGCCTCCACCGTGCGCACCTCGTGTGTCGCTCGCAGCTCGGCCAGCGCTTCGGCGTCCTTGCGCTCGAGTGCGCTCAGAAGCGCCTGGCCCAGCGTGCGCACCTCCGCTGCGAGCTCTTTGGCGACCGGGATCATGGTGCGGAAGCGGTAATGCGGCCGCGGAGCGTTGAGCGCCGCGATCGCGCTCGCCAGGTCGATGCCGGCTGCCGCGGCTTTGACCAGCAGCGCCGGATCGATCGGCGGCTGGAACAGCGGCAGCTCGAGCCGGATCCCTTCGATGTCCAGGCAGTTTCTGATCTTGAACAGGCGGTCCTCTACCGTGTCCCAGTAGGAGAGCAGCTTGTCGTTCGGCGGCACGCAGAAGTACAGCGCTCGCTCGGGCTCCGGCTCATCGACAGCGATCGTGAACGCGAGGTTCAGCAGCATCACCTCCGGCTGTAGCCCACCGTGGCTGGGCGTCGCGAGAATGTTCAGCGGCGGATCCGGCGGCGGCGGGAAGGCAAAGTTGAGCCTCAGCCCGCCGCCGGGTTGCACTACGCCATCTGAGATCTGCGGTGTCAGAAGCTTGCTGTCGAGCTGTAGCCAAGCCCACTGGTTGCCCGGGGGTACCAGGTTCTCGAGCTCGACCAGTGCGTTCGAGAACGCATCCAGATCGTCCTCGAGCTGGTCGAATGACCGGTCCTCGGGCGTTCGCGCCTCGAGCCGCACGGGTCGCGGACCTAGGATCTGCCGCGCCAGCACGTAGATTTGCAGCGCTTCCGCGATCGTCTCCCGCGTGGCCTGCCGAAACTGATGGTCCCCCCACGCGATCAGATTGTCCAGGTACTTCATCACCGTGGCCCGCTGGTATGCGGCGGGCCGCATCCGCGCGAGCAGATGCGGGTTGAACGGGTTGTCCCTCCACTGTGCGATCTGTGCCTCGGTGGTGTGTCGCAGCAATCGCTTGTCCGGGTCTCCTCCCGTGTAGTTCAAGGCCTCGAGCTGCTCACTGATCGATGCCGGCCGCGACGCCTCGTACAGAGGCTTCACTTTCCAGAACCGCTGCGCCACGTCATCGGCGGAGCTGTCCGTCGGATCGAATACGTAGTGGTACCAGCGCTGAGCGTCCTCGAAGCGCTGAGCGTCGGTCAGCCGCCGCGCTACCAGCAGCGGGGCGTGGAAGAACATCTCCCAGTTGTACAGGGCGTAGGCGCCCCACGCCTCGAACTCGAACTCGTCGCGCGCAAGCACCTTCACCATGTCGTGGTTCGGCTCGTACTCGCCCGGCACCTGCCGCATCACGAGCTCACTCTTGAGCTGCCGCCGGAGGTCGGCGTTGTCCCCGGCCTCGGCCGGGTTCAACAGTCCCTCCACACCCTCCCGCTCAACGATTTCCAGCATCCGCGTGATGAACGGATGCTGGAATGAGAAGAACCAGAAGCGCTTGCTCCTGGCCTGGCTGGCCAGGTAGTCATTGTCCGCGCCCTGGTCTGGCGGGTCATCCAAGATTCCTCCAGACGCCGTACCGACACCGGCGAAC
>JBOHRM010000088.1:0-6602 GCA_050732715.1 Longimicrobiales bacterium | reverse complement strand
CTATCGAGCCGTGTGGACGGGTTCGGGCGCCCGAGCGGGTGGGTCAACCTCGCCGCCAAATCCAACGTCGAATTTGGCGGCGAGGTTAGGACGTCAGCGTGATCGGATGCGGATGGTGCCGGACCCGGTGTCGATGGAGACTTGCGCGCTGCCGTCACCGATGGTGCCTCGCAGCTCCGAGCGACGCCGCAGCGTGGTGATCTGGAGCGGCAGGTCGCTGTGGATGCCGCCGCTCGAGGCGTCGAGGTCGACGACGGCGCCGAAGTCGGGCGGCACGGTCAGAGTGACGCCGCCGGAGCCGGTATCGATGTTGGCGGTGCGGAGCTGACCCTGGACATCGAGGTTGACGCTGCCGCTGCCGGTGTCAATGACCACGTCGCCGAGCTGTGCGGCGGCGACATCTATGCCGCCGGAGCCCGTGTCGATGGTGATTTGGTCCGAGGCGACGCGGGTCACCTCGACCGCGCCGGAGCCGGTGTCGATCTCGACGGTGCCGGTGCTCAGGTCGGAGCCCGTCACGCCGCCGGAGCCGGTATCGATGAGCAGCCGGTTCCCAGATACGTTGGCGGCGCGAACGCTACCCGATCCAGTATCGAGCACGACGTCGCCTTCGGCGCCACGCAGCTCGATGCGGCCGGAACCCGTGGCGAGGCGGATCGTTCCGCGGAGGTTGTCGGCGGTGACGGGCGCCGAGCGTGCATCGACGATCAGGTTGCCCTCGATGTTCGACGCGCTCACCTCACCGACGCCGAGGTGCAGGGCGACGGTCTGGCCGGCGGGCACGAGCACGCGCAAGTCGGCCCACGCCTCGAGTCCGCTGCCCGATCCAGTGACGGTCACGCGGCCGGTCGACCGATCCGTGAGCGCCAGCCGAATCAGATCGAGCAGGCCGGGGAAGTCGTCATCTTCGCTCCATTCCCGGCCGAACGTTCCGTCATCGGCCACGCGGAACTGTGTGCGCGAGCGCCCTTCGAGCCTGGGGTAGACGATTCGGTCTTCAGGGTAGATCACGCGCAGCGTCTGCCAGCCTTCGAGTCCACCCGTCTCGATCTGAAGCCGTTCCGCGTCGCCGCCGCCACGCGTCAATTCGATGACCACGCCGGCGGCGTTGCCGCGCTCGATCGTGATGTTGCCGGCAATGTTGAAGACCGCGACGTCGCCGGAGAGCGAGAACCTTTCGACCTCCTGCGCCCGGGCGTCGGGCGCCACCAGGGCGGCGACCGCCGCGCCGGCGAGGCTGACGGTCACAGCGATTGTTTTCGTAGTGAGCGGCATAGTGTTGGCTCCGGCAGAAGGGGTCATGTTTGACGTACGTGCAGTCGTGGAAACCAGTTTCGCGTTCACGAAGCGATGCGGCGGCAGTGCTGGGCGGCCTGGCCCGGTGTCGCGCCGACGTCGCTCCTTCAGCTTCAGTTCGATAGGGTGACCATGCGATTCGGTTGGAATACACTTGCGGGCCGTGCCCGTCAGCGTAACCTACGGTCCCGTGAAAATGAAGCGAATCCTCGTGACGGGTGCGGCCGGGCAGGTAGGCTCGGAGCTGGTGCCGGCGCTGCGCGCGGTGTACGGCGATTCGGCCGTGCTCGCATCCGACCTGCGCGAGCCGGCCCGCGAAATCCGTGATGCCGGGCCGTTCGCGACGCTCGACTGCATGGATGGCATTGCGGTCGCCGAGGCGCTGCGCCGCCACCGGGCCGACACGATCTATCACCTCGCCGCCCTGCTGTCCGCGGCGGCGGAGTCACGGCCGCAGCGTGCTTACCGGCTCAACACGGACACCCTCTATAACGTGCTGGAGGCCGCGCGCGAGGAGGGCTGCGCGGTGTTCACGCCCAGCTCGATCGCCGCGTTCGGCCCGACCACGCCGCGTGACGCGACGCCTCAGGACACCGTGCAGCGACCGAGCACGATCTACGGCGTGACGAAGGTCGCGGGCGAGTTGCTCTGCGACTACTACTACGATCGGTTCGGCGTGGACACGCGCGGTGTGCGTTATCCCGGGCTGATCTCTCACGTCGCACTGCCGGGCGGAGGCACGACGGACTACGCCGTTGACATCTTCTACCACGCCGTCGCCGAAGGCGGATACACGGGTTTCCTCGGGCCGGACACACAGCTCGACATGATGTACATGCCGGATGCGATCCGCGCGGCGATCGAGGTGATGGAGGCGGACCCCGCGCGCCTGCGCCATCGCAATGCGTTCAATGTGACGGCGATGCAGCTCACGCCGGCGCGGCTGGCGGAGGAGATCCAGAAGCACCTGCCATCCTTCGAGATGAACTACGACATCGACCCCGTGCGGCAGCGAATCGCGGATTCGTGGCCGCGCAGCGTCGATGACTCGGCCGCGCGCGAGGAATGGGGCTGGAAGCCGGAGTACGATCTCGAACGCACGACCGCGGAGATGCTCGACGTGCTAACGGAAAAGCTCGCCTCGCATCCGCCTCAGCCGGCGCGGTCGAAGCTCGGAGACGGATAGGCAGCACGGCGGGGGTTGTCGGGTTCCGGGTTGCGGGTTACGGATTCCCTCCCCGGCCCAGCCCGGAAACCGAACCCGGAACCCGGAACCCGGAACCCGAAACTCGGAACTCGGAACCGCACCGAAGGTGACATATGCCGCTGGATAGAATCGCAGGCGTCCTCGAGCGTCACGTCGCCGACCTCGAGGCGAAGGGCACGGCGAAGGGTGGCGAGGCGGTCGTGGTCGGGATCCGCCCGGCCACGGACGGCCGCGGCCCGCGCTTTCTTCTCGAGGGTGAAGACGAGCGCGAGTTTCTGCGTATGAACTCGAACTCGTATCTCGGCATGGGGCTGCGCGCGGAGGTGGTCGCCGCGGAGGAAGACACGGCGAGAAAGTTCGGCGCGGGACCCGGCGCGGTGCGGTTCATCAGCGGGACGTACGGCACACACGTGGCGCTCGAGCGGCGGCTCGCCGCGTTCCACGGCCGGGACGCGGCGATGATCTTCAGCTCGGCTTACGCGACGGTGCTGAGCGCGATCGTGCCACTCACGAGCGACCGGACCGTGCTGATCAGCGATGAGCTGAATCACAACTGCATCATCAACGCGATGCGGCTGGCCCGGCCGTTCGCCAAGCGCGTCTACGCGCATCTCGACATGGACGCCCTGGAATCGGCGCTCGAGGAGTCCGCCGGCCAGGCGGATCGCGCCGTCGTCGTCACCGACGGCATCTTCAGCATGCGCGGCGACCACGCTCCCCTCGACCGGATCATGGACATCGCGCGGCGGTTCGACAGCCGCTATCCGGAGAACGTCGTCGTGGTGGTCGATGACTCGCACGGGGTCGGCGCTTTCGGCGCGACCGGGCGCGGTGTCGAAGAGCACACACGGTCGGCGCCGTGTGACGTGCTCGTCGCGACGCTCGGGAAGGCGCTCGGCGTCAACGGCGGGTACGTCGCCTCGGCGGCACCGGTCGTCCGGTTCCTGCGCGAGACCTCGCCGATGTACATCTACTCGAATCCGATCACCGCGGCCGAGGCGGCGGCGGCACTGCGCGCTCTCGAGATATTGGACAGCGAGCGCGGCCGCGCATTGCTCGATCGGCTGCGCGCCTTGACGCACCGGTTCGAGCAGGGACTGCTCGGCCTCGGCCTCGAGATCATCCCGGGCGAGCACCCCGTCGTGCCGCTGATGGTCCGCGACACGGCCCGCACACGCGCGCTCGTCGCCCACCTCCGGGCCAACGGCGTCCTCGCCACCGGCCTCGCCCACCCCGTCGTGCCACGGGGCGACGAGGCCATCCGCTTCCAAGTCAACGCCGATCACACGGAAGAGGACATCGACGAGGTCATCAGCGTCCTCGCGGAGTTTTCAGGTTAGCGTTCAGCAAACCGGTTGTCGGGTTGCGCGTTGCGGGTTGCGAGTTCCCATCCCCACCCACCGGGCAACCATCCAACCCGCAACCCGCAACCCGCAACGCGGAAACCCGCAACCCGCTCACGAAAGTGAGCGTTGACAACCGCACAGGCTCGCCTAGCTTTGCGGCCGTGACCGAGAATCACCCTGCTCGTGCGTGAAGACGGACCTCGCCTCAGAACTCGGAACTCGGAACCCGAGCGCGAAGCGCGAGTCGTGAAGCTGACGCTCCAGTACGACGGCGCGGGGTTTCACGGCTGGCAGGTCCAGCCGGGTTTTCGCACGGTCCAGGCCGAGGTCGAGGCCGCGCTATCTCGCATTCTGGACCGTCCAACGGGTGTGATCGCGGCGGGGCGGACCGATGCCGGCGTCCACGCGTCCGGCCAGGTGGTGTCCGCGGCCGTGCCAGAGCGGTGGGAGTCGGCGGTGCTGCGCCGCGCAATGAACGCCGTGCTGCCGCGGGACATCTGGGTGGCCGCGGCCGAGCGCGCGGCGCCCGATTTTCATGCCCGGTTCGACGCCTGCGCTCGGGCCTACGCCTATCACGTCGGCACTGCGGAGGCGTCCCGGTCGCCGTTCCTCCGGCCGTGGTGCTGGCCGCTCGCCCAGCCGCTCGACGAAGCGCTGCTGGCCGAAGCCGCGGAGCGTTTCATCGGCGAGCACTCGTTCCTCGCATTCGCGCGGGCCGGCCAGCCCGAGCGAGGCGACCGATGCACCGTGCTGCGTGCTCGTTGGAGCGATTGGCGCGACATCGGTTTCATCTTTCGGATCGCGGCGAATCGTTTTCTGCACCACATGGTACGTTATATGGTCGGCACAATGGTCGATGTGGCACGGCGTCGCCGGCCGCTGACCGATGTGGCCGGTCTGCTCGCGTGCGAGCGCGGGCTCGAGACGTCGCCGCCAGCGCCGGCGGCCGGTCTCTTGCTCACTCGGGTGTATTACGACGCAAGGGAATTGGAGAGAGAGGACCCGTTCGATGAAGTTATTCCTGGACACGGGTGACCTGGCCGAGATTCGGCGCGCGGCGGAGGCCGGTCTGATCGACGGCGTCACGACGAATCCGTCGCTGCTCGCCAAGGCCGCGGCGGGCGGCGGCGACCCTCGCGACATCTTGGCGGATATCTGTCGCGCGGTCGCGGGCCCGATCAGCGCGGAGGTCGTGGCGACGGACACGGAGGGGATGCTGCGTCAGGGCCGTGACCTCGCGAAGATCGCCGACAACATCGTGGTCAAGGCGCCGCTCACCGAGCCCGGGCTGAAGGCGTGCCGGCGGTTTCGCGCCGAAGGTATCCGCGTGAACGTGACGCTTTGTTTCTCGCCCGTGCAGGCGCTGCTCGCGGCGAAGGCGGGTGCGAGCTACATATCGCCGTTCATCGGCCGGCTGGACGATACCGGCGCGGACGGCATGACATTGATCGAGCAGATCATCGGCATCTACAGGAATTACGACTTCGCGACGGAGGTCCTGGTCGCATCGGTTCGGCACTCGATGCACGTGCTGCGCGCCGCGCTGCTGGGCGCCGACGTGTGCACGTTGCCGGCGAAGGTCCTGCATCAGCTGCTACAGCATCCGCTGACGGACAAGGGGTTGACCGCCTTTCTCGCGGATTGGGACCGGCTGCCGGAGGCGCTGCGAAGAATCTGATGCGTCGGATCGCCATCCTCGTTGCAACGTTCGCGCTCGGCGTCGCATTGGTGCCGGCGCTGCGGCACGAGCTCGACCGTGGCGAGGCGGACCGTGCGGCGGTCACGTCGGCGTCCGCGCCGTCCCCCACACCGCGGACGGCGCTGTACCACGTGGCGGCGCCTCTTGCGCCCGAGGCGCAGGACAGCATCGCGGATTCGAGGCGCACGGCGATCGTGCGCGCGGCCGAACGCGTGGCGCCCGCGGTGGTCAGCGTGAACGTGCTCCGACGGGAGACGGTGCGGCCGCGCACGTGGTTCGATCAGATGTTCATGGGTCCGGGCGTGTCGCGCGAGGTATCGGGCCTCGGCTCGGGCTTCATGATCGACTCGCGTGGCCACGTCCTCACGAACGAGCACGTGGTTCGCGGCGCGACGCAGGTCGTGGTCACGCTCGCGGACGGCCGCGACTTCGAGGCCGAGGTCGTCGGCGTGGATGACGTGAACGATCTCGCGCTGATCCGGATCGTCGAAAACCTACCCGACCTACCGGTCGCGCCGATCGGGACCTCCTCGAATCTGGTGATCGGGGAATGGGTCGTCGCAATCGGGAACCCATTCGGCTTCTTGCTGTCCAACGCCGAGCCGTCGGTCACGGCGGGCGTGATCAGCGGCGTGGGCCGCAACATTATCCCCGCGGGCGGTGAATCGAGGGGCTACTATCTGGACATGATCCAGACCGACGCGTCGATCAACCCCGGCAACTCGGGCGGACCGTTGGTGAACGCGCTCGGCCAGGTGATCGGCGTGAACTCCTCGATCATCTCGGAGACCGGCGGCAACGTCGGCCTCGGCTTCGCGATTCCGATCGACCGCGCGCGCCGCATCGCCGAGTCGCTGCTGAGCGAGGGCCATATCCGCCGCGTGTGGGTGGGCGCCGAGGTGAAGCCGTCGGACCCGAACCGGTTCGGCCGGAGCCAGAACGTCGAGGTCGCCGCGGTCACGCCGGGTTCGCCGGCCGACCGGGCGGGGCTGCGCGTCGGGCAACGCATCGTCGCGGTAGGCGGCCGCGATGTGCGCACCCCGCTCGACTGGGA
>JBOHRM010000087.1:0-6364 GCA_050732715.1 Longimicrobiales bacterium | reverse complement strand
GCACGAGATGCTCGACCTCGTCGTCGCGCATGGCAAGGCGCGCGGCATCATCGCGCGCGACCTGGTCAGCGGCGAGATCGAGCGACACGCGGCGGACGTCGTCGTATTGGCGACAGGTGGGTACAGCAACATCTTCTACCTGTCGACGAACGCGAAGGGGTGCAACGTCACCGCGATCTGGCGCGCGTACCGGCGCGGTGCGGGTTTCGCGAACCCGTGCTTCACGCAGATCCACCCGACATCGATCCCGCCGAGCGGCGAACACCAGTCGAAGCTCACGCTGATGAGCGAGTCGCTACGCAACGACGGCCGCATCTGGGTCCCCCGATCGCCCGGCGATCGGCGCGCACCCGAGGACATACCGGACGCCGAACGCGACTACTACCTCGAGCGCTACTATCCCAGCTTCGGCAACCTTGCCCCGCGTGACATCGCATCACGCCGAGCCAAGGAAGTGGTCGATGAGAGACGCGGCGTCGGCCCGACGGGGATCGGCGTCTATCTCGACTTCCGTGACGCCATCGCCAGGCTCGGTCGCGCGACGATCGCCGAACGCTACGGCAACCTCTTCGACATGTATCAGAACATCACGGGCGAGAATCCGTACGAGGCGCCGATGCGCATCTACCCGGCGCCGCACTATACGATGGGCGGCCTCTGGGTCGACTACAACCTCATGAGCACGATCCCGGGCCTGCACGTCATCGGCGAGGCGAATTTCTCGGATCACGGCGCGAATCGGCTCGGCGCGAGCGCGCTCATGCAGGGCCTCGCCGATGGCTACTTCATCCTGCCGCTGACCGTCGGTGACTACCTCGCACGCACGGGCCTCGAGCCCGTCGACGCATCGCACCCCGCGTTCGAGGCGGCCGCGGCCGAGGCGGCACGCCGCACAGACGCGCTGCTCGCCGTGAACGGCAACAAGACCGTGACGGACTTCCACCGCGAGCTCGGCGCCATCGTCTGGGAATACTGTGGCATGGAGCGCAGCGCGAGCGCGCTGCGCGCCGCGCTCGAACGGATTCCCCAGTTGAGGCAAGAGTTCTACGAGGACGTGCGCGTGCCCGGCACCGGCGCGGAGCTGAACCAGTCGCTCGAGCACGCCGGCCGCGTCGCGGACTTCTTCGACTTCGCCGAGCTCATGTGCCTCGATGCGATCGAGCGTGACGAGTCGGCCGGCGGCCATTTTCGCGTCGAGCACCAGACCGAGGAGGGCGAGGCGCTGCGCGACGATGAGGGGTTCGCGCACGTCGCCGTCTGGGAGTATCAGGGGCCGGAACGTCAACCGCTGCGGCACGTCGAGCCACTCTCGTTCGAATACGTGCCGCTCTCACAGCGGAGCTACAAGTAGCGTGCGACTGATCCTTCATGTCTGGCGTCAGGCCGGCCCGAACGAGCCCGGCCGCTTCGAGCGCTATGAAGCGACCGACATCAGCGAGCACATGTCGTTCCTCGAGATGCTCGACCGGGTCAACGATCGGCTCACGCTCGACGGCCGCGAGCCGATCGCGTTCGATCACGACTGTCGTGAGGGTATCTGCGGTTCGTGCGGCTTCATGATCGACGGCGAACCCCACGGCCCGCTGCCAGCGACGACCGTCTGTCAGCTGCACATGCGCTATTACCGTGACGGCCAGGAGGTCTGGATCGAGCCGTGGCGAGCCGCCGCGTTCCCCGTCATCAAAGACCTCGTCGTCGACCGCTCCGCGTTCGACCACATCATCCAGGCGGGCGGCTACGTCTCTGTTCGTACGGGGAGCGCGCCCGAGGCGAACATCATCCCCGTGCCGAAGGACGACGCCGAGAGCGCGATGGACGCCGCGGCCTGCATCGGCTGCGGCGCGTGCGTCGCCGCGTGCCCGAACGCCTCCGCCATGCTGTTCACCGCCGCAAAGGTCGCACACCTCGCACAACTCCCGCAGGGCCAACCCGAACGCGATGCGCGCGTACTCGACATGACGCGAAAGCAGGACGCGGAGGGCTTCGGCCACTGCACCAACCACGGCGCGTGCCAGAACGCCTGCCCCAAGTCGATCTCCGTCGACACGATCGCGCGGCTCAACCGCGACTTGATGCGCGCAGCGCTGCGCCGGAAGTGACCCGGAGCCGTGACTCAGGCGACGGCAGGGATGAGGTCTTGGTCAGCGCGCTCGTGCTCGACCCCGACTGCCGCGAGCTGTGGAACCGGTTCGACCTCGCGATCGAGGCGTAATGACCGTCGAGGGCAAGCGGACCCGCGCTGCATCTGACAAGCCTCACTTGATGACGCGCGCGTCAGCCCACGCCACGATCGAGGTCGCGATGTCCACGGCCGCCTGCAGGTCACCGGCCGTGACGGGCTCACCCAGAAACGGATAACGGGTCCTCACCGCGTAGTCCGTTAACGCGGTCGCATCTCGAACTCGGCCTGGGATTGCGGTATCATTCTCCTCGAGGATGTCCAGTAGGCGATCGAGGTCATGCGTATGCGGAAACGCAACGCGCGCGTGAATCAGCACGGCCTTGATCGCCTTCTCCGCAGCCTGCTGTGCGTGGAAGCAGAGGAGTTCGGGAGGTGCGCCAGGGACATTGGCCTCCGCAAGCGCGAGGTCTCCTCGAGCAAGGCGTATCCACTCGCGAGGATCGTCGGCATCGTAGCGCTCAGGCGGCATAGAGCAACCTGCCTTCGCGAAGCGCCTCGCGATAAACCAGGGCGTACGAGTCCTTGTAGCGCTCGATCTCCTGTGGTGTCGCGACGATGATATCGAAGGATTCCGGGAGTCCGCGTAACGCCTTCCGAATCGCGATCGCCAACGAACGTTTGTTGTAATCGCCGGACTTGATGACGAGGAGATCGACGTCGCTATGCGGCCCCATTGTTTCGCGCGCCGCAGAACCGAACAGAATCACCCGTTCCGGGCTGACCGCGCCGGCGACACGACGAACGATTTCCTGAGCTAGATCGGGTTCTAGGCGAGTTCGGTTTGGAGCATACCCGTGGTCACGCATGCGTTCGCGCTCAATCGGGATGGCCGGGTTGCGAGCTCATCGGTACGAGCCGGGCGACGTGGTCGCCGCCTCGCAGAACCTTGCCGGAGATCATGTAGGGCGTGCCGTCGTGCTTGGCTTGCCACGCGATGGACCGCCCCAAGTTCCGGGTGTTATCCTGCGCATAGGCCCCACTCGCCGACGCCAACGCCATGAGACAAACGCCGAATCCAACTCGTGCGTGAACCATACCTGCTTCCCTTACGCCCTCGGCAGTGTCACGCCCCGCTGGTCCTGATACTTGCCGCCGCGCTGCGCGTACGTCACCTCAGGTACCTCGTCGCCTTGGAAGAACAACAACTGCGCGAGACCCTCACAACTGTAGATCTTCGCCGGCAGTGGCGTGGTGTTCGATATCTCGAGCGTGAGATGGCCGCACCACTCCGGCTCGAGCGGCGTGACATTCACGATGATGCCGCACCGCGCATACGTGGACTTGCCGACGCACACCACCAACACGTCGCTCGGGATACGAAAGTACTCCATCGTAGCAGCGAGCGCGAACGAGTGCGGCGGAATGATGCAATGACCACCGCGTATGTCCACGAAACTGCGCGAGTCGAACGCCTTTGGATCCACCACCACGCTGTGCACGTCCGTGAAGACCTTGTACTCGTCTCCGACGCGGATATCGTAGCCGAACGAAGACAGGCCGTAGCTGATCGCGCCGTCCCGAATCTGGCGCGCCTCGAACGGCTCGATCATACCATGCTCTTCCGCCATCCGGCGGATCCAGCGGTCGCTGCGAATGCTCATCATTCTCGCGGTGAAATCTCGCAATCGTCAGCAGCCGAGTGCCGCGATCAGCCTCTGGCATGCTTGTTTCATGCGACGTGAGGATAGCTGAGTCACACGCCGCCGAAACGAGTCGCGCGCAAGCGTGTGTACATTATCGAAGTTGACTAGGCATGCCGTCGGTACACCGTCCGATGGGTCCAGGTCAAGCTCGGAAGTCAAACCCCGACGCGTTCGCGTGAGAGCAGCCACGACAACCGATCCGATGCGGTCCGCGACCGGATCGCGGGTCAGCACCAGCACCGGACGATCACCGCCCGGCGTCGCAGCAAACCAGATCTCACCCCGCCGCATCAGCCCAATCCGACCAATCTTCCGCCGGTCCCCAATCGGCGATCTCTACGAGCGTCGCCTCGGACTCGGTCATCGGCTGCCGCGACCATGCCGCAGCGTCTGCTTCGCTCGCCAGCCGCGCAAGATGCCGGTGCAAAGCCTGCCGGATCAGCTCCGAACGGTCGATACCGAGGCGTCCCGCCCATGCCTCGATCTGGGCAGCGTCTTCATCGTCGATCCGAAAACTAAGCATTGTCATACGTGAATCATTACACGTATTACATCTCCTGTCAATATGCGAATCCGCGCAGGTGCGCCCACCGCGTCGATTCAACCATATCAGATCATCTGGCGGGCGCCGTGGGTTGATTCGGGGTTGTGCCGTGGTTTGATTCGGGGATCGGCTTGACATGGCTGCGCGCGGTTCGGTAAGTTGGCGTTGAGAGGCAAGTGAAGGAATTCACAAACTCCCCAGGCTCATGATCGACGCGTACGTGCCGATCCTCATCCTGTTCGGCGTTTCGCTCGCGAACGCCGTCGGGATGCTCGTCGTCTCGCATCTGGTCAGCCCACGGCGTCCGACGCCGGTGAAGGAGGCGCCGTACGAGTCGGGGATGGTGCCGCTGGGCGACACGCGGGAGCGGTTCTCGGTCAAGTTTTACATGGTGGCGATTCTGTTCATCGTGTTCGACGTCGAGACGGTGTTCTTGATTCCGTGGTCGGTAGCGGTGCGAACGTTGGGCTGGGAAGGATTCATCGCGGCGATGATCTTCATCGTCGTGTTGACGGTAGGCATGATATACGAGTGGAAGAAAGGAGCGCTCGAATGGGATTGAGCGGGCGCACCCTTCCGACGGTGCCGACGGGCGACGCGAGTTTTATCCCGACGCGTCTGGACGCGATCGTGAACTGGGCGCGGGGCAACTCTTTGTGGCCGATGCCGTTCGGCACGGCGTGCTGTGCGATCGAGATGATGGCGACGGCGGCGTCGAAGTACGATCAGGCGCGGTTCGGCATGGAGCGGATGTCATTTTCGCCACGCCAGGCGGACATGCTGATCTGTGCAGGCCGGGTCGCGTACAAGATGGCGCCGGTGCTGCGGAAGGTGTGGGATCAGATGCCGCAGCCGAAGTGGTGCATTTCGATGGGCGCGTGCGCGTCTTCGGGCGGCGTGTTCGATGCGTACTCGATGGTGCAGGGGATCGACACGATCATCCCGGTCGACGTGTACGTGCCGGGCTGTCCGCCGCGGCCGGAGGGTTTGATTTACGGCATTCTGTTGTTGCAAGAGAAGATTCGAGGCGAGACGTTGAAGAACGAGGTGTTGCGGGCGGAGGACGCCGAGCGGGTCGGTCTGCCGAACCTGCCGCCTGAAGTGATCGAGGAGGTCGCGAGTCCGTTCGGCAACTCGACGAAGCAGAACCGGGTGAGCGGGCTCGTCGGTACGAACGCATTGGTGCGCCCGTCCGATCGGCTGCCGTAATGGAGGAGTCGTTCGGCGAAGCGCTGGGCGATCTCGAGCGGGGTCCGACGTCGGCCGCGGCGGATGAGGGCGCGCCGGCAGGCGATGCAGGAGACATCCCCGAGCACGCAACGGTGTCGGCGTTGCGCGAGCGTTTTGGCGACGCGGTGTTGCACCACGCGGTGGTGGCGGGTGACGAGCACGTGGTGTACCTCGCAGCGGATCGCCTGCTCGACGTCATGGGTTGGCTCCAGTCCGAGCCCTCCGAGCGGTACGACTTTCTGGCGGACGTCACGGCCGTGGATTACGGCGGCGGGCGGCCGCTCGAGGTGGTGTACCAGCTCTGGTCGATTCCGCACAAGCGAGCGTTGCGCATCAAGGTTACGCTGCCACTGAGCGCCCTCGACGTCGATTCCGTCTACGGCATCTGGAGCGCCGCCGACTGGCTCGAGCGCGAGGTATTCGACCTCTTCGGCATCCAGTTCCGCGGCCATCCGGATCTACGGAGGATCTTGATGCCAGAGAACTACGCGGAGGGCCACCCGCTGCGTAAGGACTTTCCGCTGCGCGGCCGGTTCAGTCGTGCGGAGCAGACTCGCCGCTCGCTGGCGTTGGGCGTCGAGGACTACTACACGCCGGAGGAGCTTCGGTTGGCTCGGCAGCTCGGTGAGGAGGAGATCGTCGAGCGTGCCCGTGCCCTCGCCAGCCTGGATGAGGGCGCGGCCACGAGCCGCGATGTGAGTGAAGCGGCGGCCGAGGCGACGGCCGCGGCTGCGCACGCGCCGCGGGCGAAGCACGCAGAGGAGT
>JBOHRM010000086.1:0-7682 GCA_050732715.1 Longimicrobiales bacterium | reverse complement strand
GTCATGCGCCGAATCCCGTTTCTCTCCCTCGTCGCGTTCCTGGGACTGCCGGCCGGAGCCGCCCACGGGCAGGTGGACGCCCGCATGCTCCGGCAGCCCGATGTCTCCGAGACGCACATCACGTTCGTTTATGCCGGCGACATCTGGGTCGTGCCCAAGACCGGCGGGGTGGCTCAGAAGCTGAGCTCGCCGGCCGGCGAGGAGTCGTTCCCGCGGTTCTCGCCGGACGGCCAGACCATCGCGTTCACCGGCAACTACGACGGCAACGCCGATGTCTATACGGTCCCAACGCTGGGCGGCCAGGCCACGCGGCTGACGCACCACCCCATGGGCGACCGGATCGTGGACTGGTATTCGGAGGGCGATGCGATTCTCTACGCCTCATCGATGGCCAGCGGCCGGCAGCGCTACAGCCAGCTCTACAGGGTCGCGCACGAGGGCGGCCTGCCGGAGAAGCTGCCCATCCCGTACGGCGAGTTCGGCGCCATCTCGCCGGACGGCGGAACGCTGGCGTACATGCCGAAGAGCCGGGACTTCCGCACTTGGAAGCGATACCGCGGCGGCTGGGCGCCCGATATCCTGCTGTTCGACCTGAATGACTACTCGTCGCGCAACCTGACGAGCAACGACGCGAACGACGGCCACCCCATGTGGCACGGCCGCACGCTGTATTTCCTGTCCGACCGGGATCCCGGTCAGCGGCACAACATCTGGGCGTACGACCTGGACGGCGAGACGTTCCGTCAGGTCACGAACTTCACGGACGTGGACGTCCATTTCCCCGCCATCGGGCCGTCGGACATCGTGTTCGAGGCCGGCGGGCGACTGCACATGCTCGACCTGGAGACGGAGGAGTTCGGCGAGGTCGAGGTGGACGTGGCGACGGATCTCGCGACGCTGAAGCCGCGAACCGTGAACGTGGGCGAGCTGATCTCAAGCGGCGGCATCTCGCCCACCGGCAAGCGCGCCGTCTTCGAGGCGCGCGGTGACGTCTTCACGGTCCCCGCGGAGCACGGGCCGGTTCGCAACCTGACCGCCAGCTCCGGCGTCGCCGAGCGCTATCCGTCGTGGTCGCCCGATGGCGAGAGCGTCGCCTACTGGAGCGACCGCGGCGGCGAGTACGAGCTGGCGATCCGGGCCGCGGACGGCGGCGGAGTCGAGGAGGAGCTGACGTCGATGGGCGCCGGGTTCCGCTATCGGCCGCACTGGTCGCCGGACAGCAGGAAGATCGCTTTCGCGGACGAGGACAAGAAGATCTACCTGCTCGACGTCGCCTCGGGGCAGCTCGAGCAGATCGACGAGGACATCTGGATGAACAATGGCGGGCTGAACGGCTTCCGCATCGAGTGGTCGCCGGACAGCCGCTGGCTGACGTACTCGCGCGCGCTCGTCAACCAAAAAGGCGCGATCTTCCTCTACGACGCGCGCGAGGGCGAGCTGCACCAGGTGACGTCCGGCTACTATTCGGACGCTCAGCCGACGTTCGATCCGGACGGCGAGTACCTGTACTTCACGACCGACCGCGCGCTGGAGCCCGTGTACAGCGACCTCGACAACACCTGGGTCTACCCGAACGCGACGAACCTCGCCGCCGTCGCGCTGACCGCCGACATCGCCTCGCCCCTAGCGCCGCGCAACGACGATGAGGACGCGGCGCCGGAAGAGGAGGCGGAGTCCGAGGAGGAGCCCGAGAGCGAAGAGGAGGCCGGAGGCGAGGAGGAGAGCGAGGACGAGGAAGCCGAGAGTGAGCCCGCGGAGCCCGTCGACATCGAGATCGAGGGGTTCGAGCGGCGCGTCGTGGTGCTGCCCCCGCGCAACGGCAACTACAGCGACCTGTTCGGCGTCGAGGGCGGGATCCTGTATCGCCGGCCGCCGAACAGCGGCTCCGCGGACGAGGAGACCCCCTTGCACTTCTGGGACGCGGAGGAGCGCGAGGAGAAGACCGTCCTCGACGACGCGGATGACGCCGTGCTCTCCGCCGATGGCGAGCAGCTTCTGGTTCGCAAGGATGACGAGTTCGCCATCATCGAAGCGCAGCCGGACCAGGAGTTCGATACGCCGCTCCGAACGCGGGAGATGATGGCCACCGTGGACCCGCGCGCGGAGTGGAGGCAGCTTTTCGCGGACGCGTGGCGTTTCGAGCGCGACTACTTCTACGACCCCAACATGCACGGCGTCGACTGGCCGGCGATGCGCGAGCGCTACGGCGCGCTGATCGATGACGCCGTCACCCGCTGGGACGTCAACTTCGTGATCGGCGAGCTGATCTCCGAGCTGAACGCGTCGCACACGTACCGCGGCGGCGGCGACACCGAGTCGCCCGAGAGCCGCCAGGCCGGCCTGCTCGGCGTCGACTGGTCGCTCGAGAACGGCGCCTACCGGATCGAGAAGATCATCGAAGGCGCGCCCTGGGACGCCGAGGCGCGCTCCCCGCTGCGCGAGCCTGGGATCGGCGTCGAGGAAGGCGACTACGTGCTGGCGGTCAACGGCGTCCCGATCGACACCTCGAAGGACCCCTGGGCCGCATTCGAGGGCCTGGCCGGCGAGACCGTGGCGCTGACCGTGAACGTCCAGCCCGGGCTGGACGGCGCGCGCGAGGTGCTGGTCGAGACGATGGAGGACGAGACGCGGCTGCGGCACCTGGAATGGATCGAGTCCAATCGGCGTCGGGTCGAGGAGGCGACCGACGGCCGGGTCGGCTACGTCTACGTGCGCAGCACCGGCCTCGATGGCCAGCGCGAGCTGGTGCGTCAGTTCACCGCGCAGATCGACAAGGAAGGGCTGGTCATCGATGAGCGCTTCAACAGCGGCGGCCAGATCCCGGACCGTTTCGTCGAGCTGCTCGATCGGCCGCCGCTCAGCTTCTGGGCCGTGCGCAGCGGACGAGACTGGCAGTGGCCGCCAGTCGCCAGCTTCGGACCCAAGGTGATGCTGATCAACGGGTGGAGCGGATCCGGCGGCGACGCGCTCCCCTACTACTTCCGCGAGCGCGGCGTCGGACCGCTCATCGGCACGCGTACGTGGGGAGGGCTGATCGGAATCAGCGGCGCACCGCCGCTGGTGGACGGCGGCGGCGTGACCGTCCCCACGTTCCGGATGTACAGCGTCGAGGGGACGTGGTTCGCCGAAGGCCACGGCGTGGAACCGGACATCGAGGTGATCGACGATCCCACGCAGCTCGCGAGGGGGACGGATCCGCAGCTGGAACGCGCGATCCAGGAGGTCATGCACATGCTCGAGGAGGGCCCGGTCGTCACCCCGAACCGGCCACCGTACGAGAACCGCACGGCGGACGGCAAGCAGGCGACGCCGAACCGGGACCGTTAGTCCGTAGCCATCACCAATCCAACACGGGTGGGAACCACTCCGCGATCAGCTCCTCGTAGTACGGCCGCAGCTTCGCCACGTCGGGTCGATCCGCGCCCTTCGAGTAGAGATCGTAGGGGTTGAACGCACGGACCCAGTGCATAAGCTCGCGGTCGCGCTCCTCGAGCAGATGGCCGTAGGCGCCCTCGCGGTGGATCGCGTAACAGGAGTGGCAGCGGATCATCGCGAGCGCCTCGTCCGGGAGGTAGTCCTTCACGACCTGGTAGAGGTACTCGTCGTGGCCCCAGGAGAAGTGTACGGCGCCGAGGCCGCAGCCCTCCGGATAAATGCCGCGGGGGGTCTGATACTCGGGGATGCGCGAGTCGGGATTCTCGCCGAAGAACTCCGCGTAGACCACCTTGTCGCTGAACGCGCAGCCGACCGGGAACGTGTCTCCGACCACTGCCCACTGCGGTTCGCCGAACAGGCACAAGATCTTGCCCAGGTCGTGAATCAGGCCCGTGAGGATGAACCAACGCGGGTGGCCGTCCCGGCGGATCGCCTCCGCCGTCTGCATCAGGTGCTCGATCTGGCTGAAGTCAGCGTCGGGGTCGCTGTCATCGACCAGGGTGTTGAGAAACTCCATCGCCTCCCAGATGCCCATGCGCTTCGTCCGCAGCGGCAGGTACTGTCGCTTCTTGGAGAGAACGAACTCGAGCGTCTGATTCCGATGGTTCAATCGGTAGAACTCACGGACCGCGGGCCGGACGTCTGCGGTGTAGTCGCGAAACGCCTCGGCTGGTTTCGCGCTGGTGTCCAGGACCGTGGGGGCCGTCTCGGCGGGGTAGCGCGCCGCGAGCGACTCTTCCCAGTCGTCGACGTGGCTCATCGGCGCGTGGTCGGACATGGCGGATTCTGGCGTACCCAAGCTGCGCTCCTTGTCGTGGTGCCCAACAAACCCTACCCAAGCTTTGCATGGGACGTACCAGTCCCCCGACACGGGCGTAACTATTCCGACCGGAGCGTCTCCATCGGGTCGGTGGCGGCAGCCCGGCGCGCGGGCAACCAGCTCGCTGCGAGCGTCACGACCAGAAGTGCGGCGACGGCGCCGGCGGTGGTGAGCGGATCACCGGGTTCGACGCCGAAGAGGTGGCTCTCGAGAAGCCGGCACTTCGGCATCGAGCCCAGCGATCCGACGACGACGCTCGGAGCGATCGCCGTCCTCATGGGCGTCACGCTCGTGGCAAGCTGGCTACCCGCCCGCCGCGCCGCTGCGACGGACCCGATGGAGACGCTCCGGTCGGAATAGTCCGCGCGCTGCCTCCCCGGAAATAGCATCACCGTCCATCCGGTGAGTGTCGTCCATCGGCGTCTTGGGTTTCTGCTCAATTCCGCATTATCCAGATTATGATGCTACGGATCAGTGCCACCGAATTGGCGAGGAAGCTGGGCGATCAGGCGATCAGTGTACGAGGTGGAAGCTCTCCTGCCGGCGTAGCACCCAGCGCCGCGCGCCGTCCGCGTCGATGAGCGCCTCCTCCTCCTGAGCCATACGCACCGGTTGGCCATCCCATTCGGGCACAGGCGTCGTCGCTTGCAGCTCGATCGAGAACCAGGTGTTCGGGCGGAGTGCCACATCGCCGCGGCCGGGCACACCATCCTGACGATCCCACAGTCCGATCAACGGGCCCGCGCCGTGCCCATGGTCGCCGATCGGGTGCGTATAAACCGTGCCGTCGATGCCTTCCGCGCGCCCTGCGACGTTCCGCCGATCGCGATCCGTTCCACGCCGCGGTCCGCAGCCGAGGTGAAGGCGCGTCCGCATGTAATTTACGATGCCCGGTCGTTCTACGGCGTTGCCTGTGAGGTCAGTGCCTTGACCAGACTGTACAGGAACTCCTGGCCCTGGTAGAAGCTCTCTACCGGGATGCGCTCGTTCATGCCGTGGGCGAAGGTGTCGCCGTAGAACAGACCGGACACGCCGTAGACGGGGATGCCGGCGTTGCGCAGGTAGAGGCCGTCGGTCGCGCCCGTGGACATCGTCGGCACGACGGGCACACCGGGCCACATCTGCTCCGTGATCCGCGCGATCGGGCCGAGCACCTCATCGGTGAGCGGCGACGGCGGGCTGTCGACGGCCGTGCCGTCCGCCGTGACGGTCAACGTCGGCACGTCGGCCACGCGCTCGAGCGTCTGGCGGACCTCCTCGGGATCGCCGTCGGGCAGGATGCGGCAGTTGACGTTCGCACGGCCGCGCTGCGGCAACGCGTTCGGCGCGTGCCCGCCCTCGAGCAAGGTCGCAACGCATGTGGTGCGAAGCATCGCGTTCAAACGCGGGTCGCGGCTTAGGACGGCGGCCGCCTCGGCGTCCGTCTCGTCCTCGACCAGCCGCCGCATGGCACTCGCCTGATCCGGCGGTGCGACCTCGGCCGTGGCGCCCAGGAACGCGCGCGTCACGTCGTTCAGTCGGACCGGGAACTGGTGCGCGCCGACGCGGACGAGCGCCTGCGACAGCTCGTGGATGGCGTTGTCCGGCCGCGGGCGCGACGAATGGCCGCCCTCGTTCGTCACCTCGAACGTGTAATTCTGGTATTTCTTCTCCGCCGCCTGAACGGTGTTGGCGACGCGTCGCCCGTCCTCGAGGATGCCGCCGCCGCCTTCGTTCAACGCGAACGCCGCATCGATCAGCTCGCGCCGGCTCTCGAGCAGCCACTGCACGCCGTTGGTGGGGCCGCCCTCCTCGTCCGCGGTGAGCGCGACGATGATGTCGCGGTCGGGGACGAAGCCCTCCTCCTTCATCCGGATGAGGTTGGTGACGTAGATCGCGGCCTCGTCCTTGTCATCGGCGGTGCCGCGGCCGTAGAACGTGCCGTCGCGCTCGATCAGCTCGAACGGCGGCAGCGTCCAGTCCTCCGGGTTCGCCTCGACGACGTCGATGTGCGCGAGTAGCAGGATCGGCCGCAGGCCGGCGTCCCGACCCCGCAGCCGCGCCACGAGATTGCCCTTCCGCGGCGCTGGCTCGACCACCACCACGTCGGACTCGGCGAAGTCCGCCGCTAGCAGGCGCTGCCGCATCGCCTCCACGGCAGCCGTATTGTCGCCCACACTCTGCGTCGTGTTGATGGCGATCAGCTCCGTGAAGATGTCGCGAGCGAGCAGCTGCCACCGCTCGGGCGACCGGTTGGCCTGTCCCTGGGCGGCTAGCGAAGTGGATGCAATCAGCGCGATGACTGATGCGGCTGACAGCAGGGGACGAATCTTCGACACGTTGGCCTCCGGATCAGGATCGTCCTGACATAATACGCTGTCTCCCTCGATCCGAACAAATCGACGCGCATGGGCCGCAGCCGACCCGCGGACAGCTACGCTCCGAGTAGCCGCAGCCGATCCAGGACACGGTCGGCGGCACGTTCGCTTCGCTCCTCTGCGATGTAGTGGTAGACCGAATCGAGGTCGCGTTCGGCGCCCGCGGTAAGGAGCAGCGCGACCGATACGCAGCCGTGCATGAGATGCACCCTATCCGCCACAAATGCGTACCTATTCCGACCGGAGCGTCTCCATCGGGTCGGTGGCGGCCGCCCGGCGCGCGGGCAACCAGCTCGCTGCGAGCGTCACGACCAGAAGGACGGTGACGGCCCCGGCGGTAGTGAGGGCATCACCGGGTTCGACACCGAAGAGGTGGCTCTCGAGAAGCCGGCCGAACGCCCACGCGCCGGCGACGCCGATCGTGCATCCGACCGCGACGATGCGCACGCCCAGCCAGAGCACCCGCCGGGCTAGGCGTGCGGGTACATCTCCGAGCGCCAGGCGGATTCCCAACTCGCGCCTACGGCGGCCCACCGTGTAGAGCAACGTACCCGAGAGTCCGCCGGCGACGAGCAGCAGCGCCACCACGCCGAACGTCGTAAAGAGCAACGACTCGAAGCGCATACGCGCCGTCGCATCACCCGCCCAATCGTCGAGTGAGCGAACGATCGGCATGGGCAGGTCAGGCTCGGCTCGCCACACCGCTTCGCGCAGGCGATCGCCGAGGCCGGCGTCCGCGCGATCGACCAGAACCGCCATGTGCGCGCGGTCCCACCAGTTCACCATGGTGATCGGCACGTACGCGGCCGGCCCCTGGAACCCGTCGGGACCGTAATGCCTGTTATCCGCGACGACACCGGCAATCCGGAAATGCATTTCGCCATCCCGCACCACACGGCCCAACGCTTCCTGCGCAGACCCGAACGCTTCGACGGCGAGCGCCTCCGTGATGACTGCCGGCCGCGGCTCTGCGTCCTGTTGGCTCCTGCGCCAGGGCGCGCCGATGATGAACCGAAGTCGGAAGAGGTCGAAGTAGGCGACATCGATCGGATGGAACATCAGGATCGACC